>JAIRNM010000038.1 GCA_031258055.1 Bifidobacteriaceae bacterium | reverse complement strand
CGTTGACCTGCGGGTAATCCACCGTGGCGTTGGCGCTATTACCCAAAACGACGTCAACCTTGCCGGCGTGGACAACGCCATCATCATTGGCTTCAACGTCCGCTTCGCTGAACGGGTCGAAGAGCTAGCCGACCGCGAAGGCGTCGATGTCCGCTTCTATTCGGTCATCTACCAAGCCATTGATGATGTTGAGGCGGCCCTCAAGGGCCTGCTCAAACCCGAATACGAAGAGGTCAGGCTGGGCGGCGCCGAGATCAGGGAAGTCTTCCGGTCCTCCAAGTTCGGCAACATTGCCGGTTGCATAGTCCGCACTGGCGTTATCCGGCGCGGCTCGAAAGCGCGCGTCCTGCGCGGCGGCACCGTGGTCGGCGAATCGCTGTCGATCGAATCGTTGCGGCGGGTCAAGGACGATGTGACTGAAGTGCGAGAAGGTTACGAATGCGGGATTGGGCTGGGGTCGTTCAACGACATCCAAGTTGATGACGTGATCGAAACCTACGAAATCAAGGAGAAGGAGCGGGTCTGATGTCCGAATCGCCGCGCGTGCGCCGCGTCGCGGACCGTGTCCGCGAAGTCGTGGCCGGGCTGTTGACCGGCCGTATCAAGGACCCCCGGTTGGGCTTCGTCACTATCACGGACGTGCGTGTGACCGGCGATCTGCATCACGCGACCATCTTCTACACGGTGCTCGGCGATGATACGGCGCGGGCGGAGACGGCCGCGGCCTTGGCTTCCGCTCGCGGTTTGATTCGCTCGGAAGTGGGCAAGGCGCTCGGTTTGCGCCTGACGCCTTCGCTCGAGTTCCAGTTGGACGAGTTGCCAGAAGGCGTCCACCGGATTGAGGACGCCTTGCGCGAAGCCGCCGCGCACGATGCCGCCATCGCCTCGCTCGCGGCCGGAGCGAGCTACGCCGGGTCTCCCGACCCGTACAAGCACAGCCCGAGCGAAGATGTGGCCCCGGACGAAGAGCCAGCAGCGGACGAAGAGCAGTCCGGGGAGACTTCGGCAGACAGCGGACAAACCGGAGACAGCGGGGATGGCGCCGCCAGCGGATCGCCGAACTGAGGTAGGGCGGGGCGCCGGTCGGGACGCGCCCGAGAGAGCGCCGGACGACCCTCCCCTGGGCGCAGCGCCAGCCCCTTCTGGCCGCGTTTGCGCTCGCGGGAGCTTCGCGCCCACCGCGCCGACACGATCGAAACCTACGGTCCAACAGGCTCCTGCCGCCCTGGCAGCGCCGTCCGGCTTGCTCCTGATCGACAAGGCGGTTGGCCCGACCTCGCATGATTGCGTGGCACGGGTGCGCCGCTTGGCCAGCACCAAGAAGGTTGGCCACGCCGGCACCCTTGACCCGCTCGCCAGCGGGCTGTTGGTCCTGGGCCTGGGGCGGGCCACCCGCCTGCTCACCTATCTGGTCGGCCTCGACAAGACTTACACGGCCACGATTCGTTTAGGGGCTTCCACCACCACGGACGATGCCGCCGGGTCGATCACCTACCAGGGCGTCGCTTCCGGTTTGTCAGCGGGGGAGGTCGAGACCGCCATGGCTAGGTGGCGGGGCCGTGTGCCCCAGGTACCCAGCGCTGTATCGGCCATCAAAGTTGACGGCCAGCGTGCCTACGCCCGCGTTCGCGACGGCCAGGAAGTGAAGCTAAAGGCGCGTGAAGTGACCATCCGGCGGTTCGACCTGCTGGACTGGCGGTTAGACGGCCCCTTTCTTGACCTTGACGTGCTAGTCGAATGCTCATCCGGCACCTACGTCCGGGCCCTAGCGCGCGACCTCGGCGCGGACCTAGCGGTTGGAGGTCATCTGACCGCGTTGCGGCGTCAACGGGTCGGTCCCTTCAGCCTGGAGTCGGCCCACACCCTGGCGGCGCTGGGGGCATCGGAAGGAGTGCGGGGGGCTGATTTGAGGGCGGCGGTCATGCCGATGGCCCAAGCGGCCTCGCTGCTCTGGCCGGTGCGCGAACTGACGGCAGAGGAAACCCGGCGGCTCAGCCACGGCCAAATGATCGACGGTCGAGCCGCCGCTGATGTGATCGCGGCGATCAGCCCAGAGGGGTCCCTAGTGGCTCTGCTCACCCACGCTAGCGGGACCGGCCCTAACGCGCGTCTTAGGCCGTTGGCGGTGTTCGTATGAGCGGGCGGATCAGGCTGGACATGGCCTATGACGGCGCCGGTTTTCACGGCTGGGCGGCCCAGCCAGGTCTAAGAACAGTTCAGGGCGAACTGGCGGCGGCGTTGGAGCGGATTGTGCGCCGACCAGTCCCCCTGACAGTGGCTGGCCGGACTGATGCGGGTGTTCACGCGCGCGGGCAAGTCGCCCATCTTGACTTGACGGAAGCGGAACTGGTTAGGGTGGCGGGGCGGGCGGCATCGGCCACCGAAGCCTTGGCCCGGCGCCTCAATGCCATCCTGGCAGACGACCTGCGGGTCTTGGATGCCCGCGCGGTTGGTGACGGGTTCGACGCCCGCTTTTCCGCGCTGTGGCGGCGCTACCGCTACCGAATAGCCGACCAGCGCTCCGCACAAGACCCGTTGACCAGGGGTTTCATCTGGTGGACGGTTGCACTTGAGAACGGGGCAATGGCCGCCAGCGTGGCGCCTTTACTGGGCGAACACGATTTCGCGCCCTTCTGCCTGCCGCGCGAAGGAGCTTCAACAGTTCGCCGCCTGCTGGCGTTGACGGTGGACCGGGTTGGGCCCGGCCGGATCGACATCACCGTCCAGGCTGACGCCTTCTGTCACCACATGGTGCGCTTTTTAGTGGGCGCTCTGGCGGACGTCGGCGCTGGACGCCGCGACCCGGCCTGGCCAGGCGAGGTCCTGGCCAGCGGCGTGCGCCCAGCCGAAGTTCGGCTAGCGCCTAGCCACGGCCTCACCTTGGAGGCGGTGGCCTATCCCGAAGGTGACCAGACTGTGCTTGAACAGGCCGAGCGCGCCCGCGTCCGCCGTTTGCCAAATGGGGACCTGTAATTCCCGTCACCCCGAGAGCCGGAGAGCTCGCGCAGGCGCGGGTCGGCCCGGCGGTGCCTGCGGACTTTCCCAGGTTACGGCGACCGCTGCAGGCAGACTGAGAGGCTAATGCAGAACTCTAAGGGCAGCCGAGTCACGGCTGAGAGTCCAGTGAGCCGGGGGATTCGGGCGTGGTCGGGGGCTCGGCAGAACCGGGGGAGTCCGGCGCGTCGAGGAAAGCGGCGATTTCGGCGTCCAAGGCGGCGTCCGCCTGGCCGCGGGCCTGGCGTCTGTCCCAGAACTCCTCTGGTTGGTCCAAGTCGTCTGAGGAGGGGAGCAGGTCAGGATGCGACCAGAGCGCTTCGCGTTCTGCCGGGCCGACCCGGTCAGTCACCGATTGCCACAAAGCTGAGGCTTGGCGCGCCCGCCGGGGGCGCAACTCTAAGCCGACTAAGGTGGCTAAGGTGTGTTCGGCTGGTCCGCCTTCGGCCCGGCGGCGCCGGGCCATTTCCCGCAGAGAATTCAGGTCTGGCAGATTCTGGTGGAGAGCCGATTGGGAAACCACGTCGACCCAACCTTCGACTAAAGCCAGGGCTGTTTCCAAGCGCCTCAAGGCGGAGCGCTGCCGTTCGGTCAACAGCGGCGCCACCAGGCCGGAGCTAATCGCCTCGCGGATGGAAGAAGGGTCGCGCGGATTGATGTCCGCCAGCATGGTTTCCAAGCGGCCCAGGTCGATCGTGATTTCCGAAGCGTACGATTCAACCGCCCCGTACAAATGGTCCACCAGCCACGGCACCCGCTTGAACAGGCGGGCATGGGCGGATTCGCGGGTAGCTAAGAACAAGCGAACTTCAGACTCTGGCAACTGCAGGTCTTTTGCGAAGGTGCTAGCCACTTCCGGCAGCATGGCAGTTGCGCCCGGCTCGACCAACGGCAGGCCGGTGTCGGTGTAGCCGAAGACCTCGCGCGACAACTGGCCCAGCGCCTGGCCTAGTTGCAACCCGAACAACGAGCCGATCATGGGCAAGAGCATTCGTTGGGCGCCCTGGGCCACATCCGCTACCCCGGGATGCTCCTCGGCGTGCTGTTTCATCAGCCAGGTCATGGCTTTGGTCAAGGAATTGGCCACCGGCGTGGTCAACTGGCGCCAACGCGGCAGGGTCGCCTCGATCCAGTCCGCGGCCGACAAGGCGACCGCATCGCTGCCAGCGGGTGTGAAATCAGTCGCCTGGTCAAGCCAAAGATCAGCCACCTTGAAGGCTTCAACGACCAATCCGGCTGAGCGTGAGGCGATCACCGGGTCGGCGCCTTTGGAGAGTGAGACCTTGCGGGCGGCATCGTACGCCAAATCCCAGTTGATCGAACCGTCGGGCGAGCCGGTCCGCATCAAACGGTTGAGCTCGCTGATCACGCCGCCGAAATCAACGCCCGCGGCGTCCATACCGGAAGCCTCGAAAAGCGAGTTCAAGTCCACCCCGGATTGGCGGAAAGCTTCGATCACCTCGTCAGCGTTCGGCCCGAACCAGGTTCGGATCAACTCAATGAACTCTGGTGGAAGGTCGCGCCCCGCGGCGCCGGGCTGTTCGGTCATGGCTCCCCCTGTCGGTTCCTTCAACCGTAGCAACCGAATGACCCGAGCCCGCGCACCGGCACTGGCTGTTGCCTCGTCGCGATGGGGGACAATGGCTGGGTGAGCTTCGAGATATCGTCCGGCCAGCCAGCCGAGGCGCCGGGGGCCGGGGGGGCTGATCGGCCGGACCCGACGGAATGGCCAGTTGACGTCACGGACCCTGGAGATGGAGACCCGGCGACCGAACCGGCGCCCCGACCGGTCGCCTGGTACCGGCGCCTGCGGCCGCGCACCATTACGCTCGTGGCGGCGGCCACCGCCACTCTCGCCAGCGGCGCCGTCCTTTTCACCATGCCGGTTCCCTACATCCTTGAGACGCCCGGCCCCACCTACGACACTTTGGGAAGTGATAACGGCACCGAGTTGATCCAGATTGAGCAGGAGCCGAGCCATGAAATCACTGGTCAGTTACGTCTCACGACCGTTGGTGCCTTTGGCACCGATCCCGGTTCGTTGAGTTTGTTCGACCTGGTGACAGGCTATTTCGATAAAGAAGACGCTTTAGTTCCCTACGATCTGATCTACCCCCGGCATTCATCAGCGGAAGAACGCGAAGCGCAATCGGCGGCCCAGATGGTGTCCTCGCAGGACGCCGCTGCCGCTGCGGCGTTCGAGTATCTGAATCTGAAGGTCAGCGTCTTGGTGGCTGAACCGCAATCGGAGGCGGCCAAAGCGGTGTTGGAGCCCGCCGACGAATTGTTGCGGGTAAACGGCCAAGCGATTGAGAACTTCGGCGCCCTGAAACAGATAATGGACCAGGTCGCCGCTGGTAGCGAAGTCGAACTCGAAATCAGCCGTGACGGCGCCACCAAGACCGTCAGCTTGATGACTGTCGAAAGCGACGAAGGCAAGGCCATGCTCGGAATAACGGTCGAGTTCAGATTCCCCGTCGAAGTGAAATTCGGCCTTGAGAACATTGGCGGGCCGAGTGCCGGTTCAATGTTCGCGCTCGGGATTATTGACAAGCTCGGCCCCGATGATCTGGCCGGCGGTCGGGTGATCGCTGGCACTGGCACGGTGGACGCCGACGGAACGATCGGCCCGATTGGCGGTATCCGCCAGAAGATGGTGGGCGCCAAGCGTGACGGCGCCGAGGTCTTCCTCGCGCCCATCGCCAACTGCGAAGAAGCGGCTGGCCACGAGCCGGACGGTTTACGGGTGGTGGCGGTGTCTTCATTGGACGATGCCGTCGCCGCCCTAGCCGCCCTGCGTTCCGGTGAGGCGGATCAGCTCTCAGGCTGCTCGGGATAGCGGCATCGTCGGCCCGCCACCAGGTGTGCAAACAGGGGCTTAGGACGTCGCTGTCATCTTGGGGTGGCGAAATGTGTTTGGATTATAGGCGTGTTTTCACTGAATCTGCCGCCGCGTCCGCCTAGGCCACCCCGCCCGCCACGCGACCCGGCCCGTAAACCGATCATGCGCTCGCCGATAGCGTGGACAATCTTCATACTGGTGTTGCTGGCCATCGCGCTGGTGGCGGCCTCGAAGGTCTGGACCGAAGTGCTGTGGTTCCGCCAACTGGGGTTCTTGAACGTGTTCACCACGCAATGGCTGGCGCGGATTGCCTTATTCCTGGTCGGCCTGGTGGTGATGGGGCTGATTGTCTGGCTGTCGATGTGGATCGCTTACAAATCGCGCCCCGTCTACGCGCCGACAAATGATTCCCAGGAGGTGGCGGGACGTTACCGTGCCCAGTTCGAGCCGATCAGGCGACCGGCCATGATCATAGTGCCGTTGGTGCTGGGCTTCTTCGCTGGAACCAACGCCTCTGGGCGCTGGGAGCAAGTGCTGCTTTTCTTGAACGCTGAGAAGTTCGGACAGAAGGACCCTCAGTTCGGACTTGACCTGTCCTTCTACGTTTTCCAGTTGCCCGCTATTCGATTCGTCTTATCTATGCTGATGGCGGCGGTGGCGTTGGCCCTAGTCGTGGCGATCGTGATGAACTACCTCTACGGCGGCATTCGCGCCGACGGCGGCCTCAAAGCGGGGCTGACCAAGCCAGCCCGGATCCAACTGGGTTTGACGGCCGCTGTTTTCTGCTTGCTGATCGCGGCCCAGTATTTCTTGGACCGGTATTCCATGCTCTCGACCGGCGGCGAAGCCAAATGGGACGGAGCGCTCTACACCGCCGTGAAGGCGAATATGCCGGCCAAGCTGATTTTGGCTTTTATCGCTGTTTTCGTGGCGGCGATGTTCGTGTTGGCGGCGTGGCGCGGCGACTGGAAGCTGCCCGCCACTGGCCTGGGACTGATGGTTCTTTCGGCGATAGCTGTGGGCTGGGCCTATCCGGCGTTGATCCAGCAGTTCACGGTGGCGCCCTCACAGCAAGAGAAAGAGGAGCCGTATATTCAGCGCAATATTGACGCCACGCGGACGGCCTTCGGCTTGGACGATGTTGAGGTCACCCCTTACACCGCCACAACAGATGTGGGGCCGGGCCAGCTCCGCTCAGATGCGGATTCGACCGCCTCAATTAGGCTTCTGGACCCAACCGTGGTCAGCCCTACCTTCCGGCAGAAGCAGCAGAACAAGCAGTATTACGATTTTCCGAGCGTGCTAGCGGTGGACCGCTATGAGGTTGACGGCGAAAAGCGGGACACTGTGATCGCGGTCCGTGATCTGAAACTGTCCGGTATTGGCGCCTCCAACTCCAACTGGGTCAACCAACACACCGTTTACACGCACGGCTACGGTGTGGTTGCCGCCTACGGGAACACCACAGACGAGCAAGGCTGGCCGGACTTCTACGAGGGTGATATCCCATCGGCCGGCGACTTGGACGTCGAGGAGCCGCGCGTCTACTTCGGGACCACCTCGCCGGACTATTCGATTGTGGGCGGTTCCGATGAAGACAAGCCAGTTGAGCTGGATTACCCGTCTGACGAGGCGGAATCCAGCGTGGTGAACACCACTTATACGGGCAAGGGTGGTCCGAATGTCGGCTCAACGCTCAACAAACTGCTTTACGCGCTGCGCTTCGGTTCGACCAACATTCTGTTCTCCGGCAACGTTCGTCCAGAGTCGCAGATTCTCTACGACCGCGACCCGCACGACCGAGTGGAGAAGGTCGCACCCTATTTGACTCTTGATGAAAGGGTCTATCCGGCGGTGGCGGACGGCCGGATAGTTTGGATCGTAGACGGCTACACCACCACCGACGCGCTGCCTTACTCGCAGCATCAGGCGCTTGATTCCGTGACAGCCGACTCAATCTCGACCCAAAGTGGTGTGGCCGGCATCAACGCCGTCGCCGCCCGCCAGGTCAACTACATCCGGAACTCAGTTAAGGCAGTGGTCGATGCTTACGACGGCTCCGTCAAACTTTACGCCTGGGACGCGGACGACCCGGTCTTGAAAGCCTGGGCTTCGGTTTATTCGAATTCGCTGACACCCATCTCGGAGATTTCCGGCGACTTGATGAGTCATATGCGCTATCCCGAAACACTGTTCAAGGTTCAGCGCACGGTTTTGGCCAGTTACCATGTGACCAATCCGGAGTCGTTCTTCACGGGCCAGGATTTCTGGAAGACACCGAACGACCCGACCGCGACCACCAATATTCAGCAGCCGCCCTACTATCTGACAATGAAGATGCCGACCCAGGAGCATGCCACCTTCTCGCTTTCTTCGACTTATATTCCGCAAGGCGACGGGGCTGACGATAGATCAATTCTTAAAGGCTTCCTCGCTGTCAACTCGGAGACCGGTAACCAGGCCGGCAAGGTCGACGAGGATTACGGGAAGATTCGTCTGCTCCAATTGCCGCAGGGCTTGTCGGTGGCCGGCCCCGGCCAGGTGCAAAACACCTTTGTCTCTGACCCGACCGTCAAGTCAGAGATTCGTCTCCTGCAAGACCAAGGCACCGAGTCAATCAACGGCAATCTCCTGACTTTGCCGATGGGCGGCGGTTTGCTCTATGTCCAGCCGCTCTATTTCCAAGCGTCATCAGGAACGCAGTTCCCATCCCTGAAGAAGGTGGTGGTTGGATTCGGCGAAGAAGTCGGTGTTGCTGACACCCTCAACGAAGCGCTCAACGAGATCTTCGGCGGCGACGCCGGCGCGGAAGCGGGCGACTCAGACGTCGCCAAGGATCCGAACCTAGACACCGGCGACGGCGATGAGATACCGATCGTCCCAGACGATGGAGCGTCAGCCGGGCCTTCAGGCGGACCGTCGGCTGAGCCCTCGCCCAGCACGCCCGCACCGAGCGCTTCGTCCACACCGGTGCCACCGACCGGCGCCGACTTTAACCAAGCCGTCGACGGCCTGCTGGACGCGATTGATGCCGCCAATGAAGCCCTGAAGAACGGCGACTGGGACGCTTACGCCCAGGCCCAAAAGGAGCTTCAGGCGGCCCGTGACGCGGTCGATGCCGCCCGTCAAGGCGACACCTAGCACGCCGCCAGGTGGGTAGCCAGTTCGCTGCCCGCGTTGACCTGGTCAGCGCCAGCCCTTGGCGGCGGATAGCGGCCTTTTCGCCGCCGTCCCCCGAGTTAAGCGTTGAGCCAGCCTCGCGGGCCTAGCTGTCTTGGCGAGTCGTGAGGGCCGGGCGGGGTGGCGGCATCGGGGAGGGTGCCCAGGGTTGGTCGGCTTGGCGAGTTTGCTGTTCGGCCCTGGTGACGGCATCGGGCAAATGGAGCCGGTTAGAGGCGGCGCATGGGCAGGTGAGCCATCGGCAGGGCGCATTCCATGGCGAGGGTCGCCGCCGTCGCCGGGTCAATCAACTGCCGGGCGGCCTCCATGGCCTTTTGGACAGCGACCGCGAACAGGGCGGGCCACTCCTCCGGTATGACGCAGCTCAAACCAAGCAAAGGCAGGAAATTCTCCCAGCCGGTTCGGACCAGCTCGAGCGGTGTTTCGCCGCCCAATGAGAGGCCCGAGGGAAGTCGCGGCTGGCCGAAGGCGGGCGTGCCGATGGACCGGACCACGTGTGTGACCAGCTCCTCCATGTCCGGCAACGATTCGGCCCCCTTGGCCTTCGCGGCGGCCGCGATCAACCCCCAAACCGAATACTGGTCCTCCAAGAGAAGATGGTTCATCGGATCGGAGAAGGGATATTGACCCCCGTCTTGGGTGTCGGCCACGATGAACACTGACTCGACCGGATAGCCCTGGCCCACGACCAGCGATTCCCAGGTCGCGGCCTGGCAGGCGAAGCCAGCCAACATTGAGGGGAGGGCTATCAGGAGTTCAGCTCGGACGCCATGCCGGTCTTGCCCGAGTAGCTGGATCAGCTTGTTGTAGCAGAGTTCAGCCCCGATCTTGATCCCGATCAGCGAGTCTTCAGCGCGCTGTTCACGAATCTGTCGCGCCATTGCCTGCTCAGCCGACGGGAAGGCCGGATCGCTTGGATCGGGTGGGCGCGTTGGCAGCGCCGGTGCGACGGCCCAGCCCGCCGATCCATCCGGTTTGGACCCATCCGACGGCCCAGGTGGCCAGTTGTCCGAGGTCATGATGTCCTTTCGCGGGGTAACGAAGCTGCCTCACATCCCAGGGTAGCCGTGCGGGGCCGTGGGCGGCCAGATCAGGCGGCGTCGGCGGCAGGTGTGATTAGTCGTCGGCAGCATTGGAATCCGGTGCGCGGCTGGCGCCACGACGGTTTCGCTCTGCGCTTAGTCGCATGCATCCGATCCCTCTAGCTTGCCCGCTTCCGCATTTTGACCTAGACTAACCAGGCTGAACGACGCGGGGTGGAGCAGTTCGGTAGCTCGCCGGGCTCATAACCCGGAGGTCGTAGGTTCAAATCCTACCCCCGCTACTATCACTGCAGGTCAGAGGCCTGTGAATACCATGAAGGAACCCTTGCAACGGTGTTATTAGGTTCGGAGTCGCCGCTTACTCGGCGTTTACTGGCTCCGTGACCGCGAAGCGGTCAAGCACGTCGCGGACATCTGGCCCACGGTTCGGGGCGGTGATGTAATGGCGTTGGGTGGTGGCTGTTCCGGTGTGGGTCAATTGTTTGGCTGCTGCGTCGATGCCGTGGCTGCTGCTCGATGGCTGTGCCAACGGTTCGTCTCAGGAGCCGGGAGGAGACCCCGGACCATTCCGGGTGGCGAGCTGTGAATCGGTTTAGCTGACGTGCCAGCGTCCGTACTTCGCGCAGGCCGCCGGTACGGCTTGGAAACACCAGTGGCTGGCCGGACGCGGCCGCCCTACGCTGTTGCCGCAGCACCGTCACAGCCCAGTCGGGAAGCAGTAACGCGGTGGTCTTCTTTCCCTTGGTGGTGTCTTGACGGACCAAACCTGTGCCCTTGACGCGGACGACGGTCGCTTTGAGCACCACTAACCCAGCGCCCAGATCCACGTCACGCCATTCGACTGCCAGCGCTCCGTCTGTGAGCACCAGGGGTCGAAAGTCCATGCGGTGCTTCAGGTAGATAGCTCTTGGGCCTGCGCGGTTTGGTGGGGGTCGAGGTGGCTAGCGGTCTGAGACCGACGGTGAGCCACGTCGGAAATCTACCGGTATGGTGTGAATCGTGCTGGCCGAACCGGGCCGTGTGAAACCGCGCCCCTCGCTGCGCGTCGGAGACCACCAGATCGTTCTCGGTCCGAGGTTGTGGGCAGCGGCTGCCCTCGCCGGGGCGATCATTGCTCTGGGAGTTGTAGCCGATGGGCCTGGCGGATGGGTCGTGGGGTTCGCCGGTGTCCTCGGTGCCATTCTTGGGGCGTTGCTCCAGATCAGCCCCGTACCCCGCGACTGGAAGGCGCACGCGAATGGTGCCGTAGGAAGGCTAGTCAACATAGCGCATGACGTCGAAAACGCCCAGGTTCAAGCCACACAACTCGCCGGAGCAGTTCACGACACCGTTCGCACGAGGGTCGGCCTGGTTGACGTGCAGGACCGACTCGTCACTGTCCACAGGAATCTGTTCACTGCGGTAGCCGATTGGGAGGCCGTCTCCCCCGGCGCGATTGATGAGGTCGAACGATCGCAAACAGTCGGGCGACAAGCCCTTGAACGCCTTTCGAAAGGAGGCCACAGATGACGAATGGCGAGAAGCGAATCGCTGGCAGCATCGCCGAGGTAGTGAGCGACCGCGAGGTCATTCTGAACCGAGGATCGGCGCATGGCGTCAAGAACGGTATGTACTTCGCAATCCTGAACCCGGACGCTAAGCGAGTCAAAGACCCTAAGACAGGAGAGGTTCTTGGCGACTTGCGCCTGGTGAAGACCGTAGTGAGGGCGGTGGAGGTGGCTCCCCGGCTCACGCTCGCGCGGACTTTCCGCACCCGCGAGGTCAACGTTGGTGGGCGCGGCCCAGACCTGTTGTCGTTTGCTGACATGATGAGCGCTCCGCGATACGTCGAGAAGGTCGAGACATTCAAAATTGATGAAGACACTCCCCGTAAGATTGCTCCGGCAGAGAGCATTGTGGCCGTAGGAGATCCGTTCGAGGAAGCAGCCCCTGAGGAAGCTGAAGATGATCGGAGTATCAGTCTCTCAAACGGTCCTTTGAGTTCCCCAGCGTCCGAGCAGAGAGGCGATTCGGCGATCAGCTAACGAAACCGCGAGAGGGAGTCCCCGTATGACCGAAACCATTTGGGTGGCCTGCGTAACCGGAGTATGCACCATCGTCAGCGGCGGCCTGGGTGTGTTGTTGACGAACAGGCACGCATCCCGGCAGGCTGCCGCTGCGCGGGTTGAGGAACGACGGCGGGATGCGCGTTCGCTCCTGGTGGATTTGCTCTATCCGGTGAACCGTTGAGTTGCTTGGCGTGGCCACTTGAGATTCGGCCACCCGGTATCGGGACTCCAACCCGTCCTCCGCTTGGGGCGGACGGCGACTCTAGACTTCGGAGGCGAGTCTCCCACGGTTGCCTCGACGGCGACCGTCCGGCGTTGAGATCTACTAGTCGTTTGTCACACCTTTTGTGGTATGATTGCCGTAGTGATTTCAACTGGAGGTGGCGGGCGATGGCGATCAAGGAGTATCTGGATACCCATGAGGCGTTCAACATCAGCGATTTCGCGCGTGTGTTTCCCGGCTCCCAAACCGACAGGAACCTGCTGTCGCGCGCTGTTGGGCGGGGTGCGGTGGATCGGCCGCGCCGAGGGTTGTATGTGTCCAGGTCGGGGCGGTTCGCTCACAGCGCGACTGATCCGTTGGACGTGGCCGCTGCTGTGGCCGATGACGTCGTGTTCTGTTACCTGACCGCGTTGCGGTTGCACGGTGTGGCGCACGACGTTACCCATGTGACCCACTTCTACAGCCGCCACGGGACCGCTCGTTTCGCTTACGCCGGGCAGGTGTTCGTGCCGCACCGCCTGGGGGACCGGGGGGTTGAGACGCAGAGCTTGTTGGCGGTATCGGGCAGTGCCTACCGGGTAACCACCAGAGAGCAGACGGTGATCGATTGCCTGGCCCGCCCGGCGTTGGCTGGCGGCCCGGAGCATCTATTGAGGGGGCTCGGCGCCTTCGCCTACCTGGACGTAGCCGGGCTGTTGGGGTTGGCTGATGCCGTCAGCCTGAGCACCGTGGCGCGCCTGGGTTGTGTGCTCGCC
>JAIRNM010000021.1 GCA_031258055.1 Bifidobacteriaceae bacterium | reverse complement strand
GACAGTTTGCCGATCCGGTCGGAGTAAACCAAGTCTAGAAAGCCGAGCGACGTCTGCTCGGCCAGTAAGGCTTGGCGTACACCGGCGGCATCGTCGGCTGGCAAAGTGAACGAAATGTCGGTGCGGCCCGTGATCTCAGCTGACACGTTCTGCACAATCATGTCGATGTTCGAGCCTGCTTCCGACACGATCTGGAAGACCGCCGCCGCCTTGCCAGGCACGTCCGGAATGCCGACCACGGTGACTTTGCCCTGGCTCGAATCGTGCGCCACACCGGAAATAATGGGCTGTTCCACTTGGTCCGCCCCGCTTTCTGAACTTGTTGAGTCGTACATCTGGTCCGGTCCGATCGGAAAAGTCGCCTTCCCCTCCACGATCAACGTCCCCGGCAGGGCCGAAAAACTTGACCGGACGTGCAGCGGAACATTGTAGCGCCGCGCGTATTCGACCGATCGGAGGTGTAACACCTTGGCCCCAGAAGCTGCCATTTCGAGCATTTCCTCGTGGCCCAGCACAGGGATGCGCCGGGCTGTTGGCACGATTCTGGGATCGGCTGTGAACACTCCGTCCACGTCCGTGTAGATCTCGCAGACGTCCGCGTGCAGGGCCGCTGCGAGGGCTACCGCCGTGGTGTCAGAACCGCCGCGGCCCAACGTGGTGACATCCTTGGTGGTCTGCGAGACACCCTGGAATCCGGCCACAATGGCGATGGCGCCGTCATCCAGCGCCCCTCGGATGCGACCCGGTGTGACATCAATGATCCGGGCTTTGCCGTGGGCCGCGTCGGTGATCATGCCAGCCTGTGAGCCGGTGAAACTCCGTGCCTCATGCCCGGTGTCGGAAATCGCCATGGCCAGCAGCGCCATCGAAATGCGCTCGCCCGCTGTCAGCAGCATGTCAAGTTCGCGCGCCGGCGGGTCGGGCGAAACAGCTCCGGCCAGGTCGATCAATTCGTCGGTCGTGTCGCCCATGGCGGAAACGACGACGACGACCTCGTGGCCGCTTTCGCGGTATTGGGCGATCCGCTTGGAGACACGCAGGACGCTGGCGGCATCGGCCACCGAGGAGCCGCCATATTTCTGTACAACCAGGCTCAATGCCGTTTACCTTCCCTGTTCGCTTAGACGCGGCGCCTCACTTGGGCCGCCCGCCAGATTCTCCCACAAAGGCCCCGGCGCCGGGTGGGCTCCAGCAGGACGCCCAGACTTATTGGCCGTGTCCGATGCCGTCGATTAGCGCCGGTTTTCCTTCACCGGCCGATCATTCGCATGGATGGGCTCATTCCTTGACCGCCACGCCGTCACCCCGCGCGGCGCCCACCCCGTCATCCCGCGCCCCCCGGTCATCCCGCGCGGAGCGAAGCGGAGTCGCGGGATCTCGGTCGATGCCGTCGCGGGGGTCAGCCCAGGCCACCTTGGGTTTCGTAGAAAGCGCGGTTGGCGGCCTGCAACTCGTCCCAAAGAGCTTCGCGTTCGGGCGTCCAGTCGGCATCGCCCTGCTCAGGCAAATCGCCGTCGCGCCAAGTGGGCGCGTCAAGCAAGATAACCGGGTCGACCACCCTTAGAGATGGGTCGTAATCGTCTCGCAGTTGAGCGGCGGAGTCGGCTTCGTGGGCGGCTTGATCGAAATTCGGGCAGGCCGTCAAGACCGTGCGCAATTCCGCGACCGAGATAGCTGTATCGATCAGGGCCGCGGGCCGGGTCGTCCAGCCATCGGCCACCGGCGGGTCAGGGTCTTGGACCGTCAACCCTTGCAAGCGGGCGCAGTTCGCCCACGTCAGCGTTGCCTCGATGATGGCGTTCTTCTCAGCTAGTTCCTCATCGCGGTCGATGGCTATCTCCGGCGGTGGGATGGCGTAGCCGGTCTGGGCCAAACATGCCGCCCACGCCGCGCTCTGGTCGGTCGCGCCCACGGCCAAGTAACCGCCCTCGGGTAGAACGTCCGGCAGGAGCGGTAACTGAGACACACTGAGCTTGGATTCGCCACGCTGGGCTCCGCATATCCCGTCGGCTGAGCACATCACGTAGGATTCGTCGGTGTCCAGCCGGACCTCCCATTCGCCGTCCTGGCGATGGTCCGCGAAGGCAGGAATACCGGCTTCGGCCAGGCAGTCGGCCATGGCCTCAGCCCCTGCGGTCGCGTCGGTCGCCTCGAGTTCCGTTTGGTTGGGCGTAGCGACCCTCTGGCTGGGAGTCGGCAGCGTGGCGACGTCTTCACTAGCGTCGCTGCACCCGGCCAAGGCAGCCGTCAACACGAGCGCCGTGGCGCCGACTGTGGCGTGCCAAAAGCTCATCGCCGGACTCCTCTCCCGTCTTTACTGAGTAAGCGAACTACCAAGCAGGTGGCCGCCCGGTACCCCAGGAGCGATGCCAGGTCCATTATGGCGATGGAGGACCGGAGCTCGCCACATTAGCTGGGCGATGGAGCCTGGCGATAGGGCTTTAGGGGTTGTGGCGTGACCCGACGCGGGGGTCATATCGGGCCTTGGAATTGATCCGTCATTTGTTCGAAGAAAAGGGTTGTGGTCTGGATGCGATAACGGTAGAATAGAGTATGTTCATAAACCCGGAACCAGACCGTTCGCAGGACGGGTTCTGGGCGGTTCCAGGGGTTGAACCGCAAGCTAATAACAGCCGGGAAGGGTTCAAGCCGGGCACGGTTGGTGTGGCTGGTTTCCAGCCGATCTCAACCCCAGCGGTAGATCAAATCAGTGAACAGGTCGCTGGGTTGGATAACGTCGATGAGGCGTTAGCTGTAGCTCAGGCGGCGTTGGTTCGGATTAGTGAACTGACCGGCCCCCCTGTTGGCGGCAAGACTGCTGACGGGCAAAGTAGTGGCCAGGCGACTGTGGGTGGTGTTGGTGGCGGTAGTGCTGCTGGCGTGGGGCGCAGCGCTGGTGTTGGTGGCGGCGCGGGAATGTTGGATCAGCTTACTGGGTTGTTGAAGGCTGGCAACAGCGTTGATGGTTTGATCTCCCGGTTGGTGGCTGGGGTTGACAAGCAGGGTGTTTGCCCGTTGGTGACGGGAGCGGATTTGACGTCTTGGTTGATGTTGAAAGCGAATTTGACGCGTCGGCAAGCCGCGAAGCTGGTTATTGGTTCTCGTCATAGTGTCAGGTTTGGTCTGGTTGACGAGGCGGCGGTGGCTGGTGCGGTGAACAGTTTCCAGGTGGCGGCTATCTCAGATGTGCTTCGGTTCCTGCCAGAAGATCTAGATGAAGCTGAGGTTGATGAAGCGGAACAGGTGTTGGTTGGTTTAGCGGACCGGTGCGGGTCAGACATGTTGGGTCGGTTGACTGAAGAAGTGTTGGAACGGGTCGCACCAGCGGTCGCTCAACAGGTTGGTGAAGACAAGGCTAAACGTCAACTGGAAAGAGCTGAGCGGGAACGGTTCGTTTCGTCCCGTGACAACGGTGATGGAACCATAGCCCTGAGGGGTCTGCTACCGACGTTAGATGGTGAACTGGTGCGGGTGGTGTTAGATCAAGCCGCCGAGCAGCTGATCAAAGACCAGGCTGACGCACCTGATGGCTGCAGGTTGGATCGTGGTCAAGCTAGAGCTGACAGTTTGGTTGATATTTGCCGTCACGTTCAACAATGCGCCAGCAACATCACCGCCACCAACAGCAATCGTCCAGACGGTTCGAAGCACCGAAACGGTTCAACACGCGCGGTCGTTTCAAAGCGGGTGCCTGGTTCGGGTGCGACGTTGCTGGTCCGGGTTGGTTTGGCTGACTTGTTGGGCGCAGATGATGGGAACAGCCCGGCTAGGATCGCTGGGTCTGGTTACCGGCTTGACGCCGAAACCGTCAACGTGTTGGCGTGTGATACTGACGTGGTTAGGGTGTTGGTAGGCGCTAAAGGTGAACTATTAGACATCGGCCGGAAAACCAGAGCTATCCCTCCTGGTTTACGTCGGGCTTTGATTGCTAGGGATGGTGGGTGTTGTTTCCCTGGGTGTGATCGTCCACCGGATGTTTGCCAAGCCCATCACGTGAAACCATGGCAGCAGGGCGGAGCCACCGCGTTAGACAACCTATGCAGTCTGTGCCCCAGCCATCATCGGCTTGTTGAACCACCCCGGGTCGGTGACCCACCCTGGAAACTCACCCTCAACGACAACAGCCACTGGCAATTCACGCCACCACCCTGGCTCGACCCCAACCAACAACCCATCGTCAACCACCGGCACTGAACGACAGGTGAATAGGCGCCCTGTCGAACGGCCTGAACCGGAGTCATCGAAGGATGGGTCTTGGTTGAGATGGGCTTATCTGGGCGATCCGGGTACGTGGGATTAGCGATGCTGGCCCTTGTGTCCGGCTGGCAGAGTGCATGATCGGTGCGCCCGCGGGAGCCACTGGCCGCAGATCGGGCCCGTGATCGATCGATCCGTGTCCGCCTGGCCGACCAGCGTATGGGCGACCAGCGTGCCGCCGGGCAGCGAGTGACTCCCAGCGGCTATGCCGCGAGCGCGGTCGATGATGTCCTCGAAGAACAACTCCTGCGCACCAAACGGCGCTTCAGTGGGCATGTTTTGTCGAATCACACGTTCGAGCGTCGCCTCGTCGGAGATTCCAAGAAGTTGGCAAAGGCGGGCCGCGTCCTCAAGATCGGCCTGCGATCGGCGTCCGGTCATGGCTTTCATGGTCAGCAAGTAGGCGGGCGAAACCACAGCGATCGTCACGCCTGGAGCTTCCCAGATGACGCGGGGGCTGGGGTCGCGGAAATCAGGCCAAACCGTGCGAACGGCATCGGACAGCCAATTCGGCGGAAGCGAATGATCCGTGGCGACCGCGGCCGCGGCCGCTGTGACCGCCGCGCGCGGCTCGAAGTAGGCGTCGATGTCGCGGGTTACCCGCTCGGCCGCATAGGCGAGGACCATGGCGCTACCGCCCACCACTGTCACGGTGGCGGGGTACCGGTGGCGCACCCAAAGGCCACCAAGGTGCGCGAGCCACAAATGAAAAGTGGGCCGGGGGAAGTACAGAGGCGCGGTCAGGTC
>JAIRNM010000431.1 GCA_031258055.1 Bifidobacteriaceae bacterium | reverse complement strand
TGGGTGAGCGCCTAACCGACGGTCCCGACCCGCCAGGACTTTGGCCATGGCCCTGCCCGACCCCTGACGCCCGCACCGTGTTTGGGCGTTCCGGCTATTCGTCTGGCTGTTGGCGCCGGTCAAGCGCTTCGGTTTCATCGGCGCCAGCGGCGGCCACAATGTCGGCTGGAGCTTCCGAATCGTCTTTCAGGAAATCAGGTATGAACACCTGGGTCATCTCGCCCGAATCGACTTCGTCGGAATCGAGTTCGACCGCGTCTGGTCGCTCTGGGTCTGGTTGATCTGAGTTGGGTTCATCTGAGTCGGGTTCGGCTGAGTCGGGTTCGGCTGCGTCTGGTCCCTTGGCGTCTGGCACGTCGGCATCCGGTTCGCTTGAGTCCCCGGTCGTTGCGGTCGTCGGCTCAGTGCCCGCGGGCTGTTTGGCGTGGTCCTCGGGTCGGTCCGTTTCTTCCGGCCCAGCGGCGGTGACTGGCTGGGCCGAATCATCCTGGTTGTGGGCCGCTTCATCCGGGCCGGGTGAAGGTGCGGTCTTTTCGGACTGGCTGGGTTTGCCCCAGGCGCTTGACCGAACCGGCTGATAACCCGCCTCGGCTGGTTCGCGGGATGGCGGCTGAGAAGCCGGATTAACCTCGGAGCGTTCGGCCTGGCCCACAGCGTCCCAAACGTCGTCGGGCACCACCGAGTCGGCCCAGGCCGAGTCAGAGTGTTTCTTCGGCCGACCCCACAAAGAAACGCCGCCACTGGCGACCGATTGGCGCTTCGGTGGTTTGCTGCCGACCGCTCCCAACTCGGTCTCAATGGAGTCAGCGCTGTCAGGCAGCGGCTCATCGTCAAGAGCCAGCTTGATCTCATCGCTGATCCGCGGGATTGAGCCTGAAGTCCGCAGATGCTCGCGTGCGGCCGCTTCGGAGGCGCGCTGGGCAGCCTCCCGGCGCTCGCGCGCCTCAGCTTCGGCCGCCTGTTTGGCGGCTTCGAGTTTGGCGGCGGCGACTGCTTCAGCGGTGGCGATGCGGGCAGCCTCGGCTTCTTCCTCACCCACCGCTTGATCCAGGTCGGCCAGCATAGACCGGGCGTCAGCGATGACGGACTGGTCATCCAAGCTGATGCCGTGGCGGAGCCAACGAATGATGGCGATCTCGCCCAAGAAGGCGGCTCGGTCCTCCAAGTGGGGATCATCCAAATCGGCTCGGCGCCGCCGGTAGGCTCCAACGATCGAACCGGCGACATCTGGCGCTAGCGGCGCCAATAGCTGAGACAAGTCCTCCGCCGGGTCGGACACCTGGACGGAAGCGAAATCGGTGATCGCGGAGACGCGCCCACCAACTTCTAACAGGTGTTCACAGGCCATGTCGCCATGGATCGGTACCGGCGTGAAGACCCACCAGGCATCGCGCTCTAGCTGCTCACGCCAACGACGCTCCAGGCGGGCGGAAACGTGGCCGGTGTGCGCGGCATCGTCCACTTCGGCGACTAAGCGGGCGCGATACTCCGAGGGGGTGTAGGCGGGAAGGCCAGCCTCAATGACGATTGAGGCGGGCAACTCGTGGAAGGCGGCGATGGCGCGGCCGAGCGATTCGGCCAGACCGGGACCGGGGTCCAGCAACTCCATGACCACTGGAACGCCCGGTAGGGCGGCGTAAACGATCGCTTTGCCCCCGCCCGCCAAAGCGGCCGACCCACGCGGCCGAGGAACCTCGAACGGCAGCGCACCGCCAGAAGAAGCCCCTGCTAAAGATGTGAGCAAAGCGAGTTCCGCGTCCTGTCCGGCTTCGGCGGCGGCGTGCAGGGCGAGCCGGACCACCCAAGTGCGCCCGCTCTTGTCCCGGGCCTGGGCGAAGACGTAGTCAACGCCGACATGATCCAGGCGCGCGCCGACCACGTCCAAGTTGGGGACGGCCGCGGTCGCGAGCGCGGCCAGAGCTAGAGGGTTCGTCTGAAGATTGGCCACAGTTCCACGGTACGGCTAGGTGTCAGACTCGCATGCCAGGATTGTCAGCGTGTCAAAACATCCTGGCCCTGAAAGCCTGTTGGAAGCGCTCGACCCGGAGCAGCGAGAAGCGGCCAGCCAGTTGCTCGGGCCGGTTTGTGTGCTGGCGGGCGCGGGCACCGGCAAGACTAGAGCGATCACTCACCGGATCGCCTACGGCGTGGCGACCGGCACTTACCGGCCGAATTCGGTCCTGGCTGTCACCTTCACGACCAAAGCGGCCAGTGAAATGTTGCAGCGCCTGCGCCACTTGGGGGCTAGGGGCGTGCAGGCCAAGACCTTTCATTCGGCCGCTCTCAAACAACTGTCGTATTTCTTGCCAACCGAATTCAGTCGGCCGGTACCCCGTGTGATCGAACTGAAAGCACCACTGGTCGCACAGGCCGCTGCCAGGCTGGGCATTGAGGTCGACCGAGCGGCCGTTCGAGATCTTTCGGCCGAGATCGAATGGTCCAAAGTCCAGTTGTGGACGGCCGATGACTATTCGAAACGGGCCGCCAAGGCTGGTCGGGGTCAACCGGCGGGCCTTGATCACATCGCTGTGGCGCGCTTGATCCGGGTTTATGAGGAGGTCCTAGGCGAATCGGCGGCGATGGACTTCGAGGACATTCTGCTGGCGATGGCTGGACTGATGGAGGAGAGCCCATCCGTCGCGCGCCAGGTCAGGTCCCAATACCGCCATTTCGTGGTGGATGAATACCAGGACGTTTCGCCTCTTCAGCAGCGCCTATTAGACCTTTGGCTGGGTGGGCGCGAGGAGCTTTGTGTGGTTGGTGACCCGGCCCAGACCATCTACTCGTTCGCGGGCGCCACCTCGGATTACTTGACGGGTTTTCGGGGCCGCTACCCCAAAGCGGCGGTCGTGAAACTGGTCCGGGACTACCGTTCCACCCCGCAGGTGGTCTCGCTCGCCAATTCCATCTTGCGGCGCGGCGGTGAGGTCGGCGTCGAGTTGGTTTCGCAGGAGCCGTCCGGCCCGGCGGTCACTTTCCGGTCTTTCCCGGACGATGCCGCCGAGGCAGCAGGCGTCGCCGCAAAGATCACGGAACTCATCAACGGCGGTACGGCGGGCGAGGAAATCGCCGTCTTGTTCAGAACCCACAGCCAATCCGAACCAGTCGAAAACGCTTTGGCCTCCGCTGGGATTGCCTACCAAGTCCGTGGCGGGGCCCGTTTCTTCGCGCGCCGGGAAGTCCGCCAGGCCATAGCGTCGATGCGTGCCGGTGCCCGGGCTGAGACCTCTGAACCAGTTGAAGCCCAGGTCGAACAGTTGCTCGGGGGCTTAGGCTGGTCGCCTGAGGCGCCAGCTGAACGCGGCGCCGTGCGTGAGCGCTGGGAGTCGCTGGAAGCTCTGATGACTCTGGCCCGACAACTAATCAAGGATGGCGCCGCCAGTCTGGGCCAACTGGTGGAAGCGATCGGCCTGCGGGCTGAAAGCGGCCACGCCCCGGATGCGAGCGGCGTTACTCTGGCTTCGCTCCACTCTGCCAAAGGGCTGGAATGGGAGGCGGTCTTCTTGATTGGCTTGGCGGAAGGCCTAGTGCCAATCTCTCTGGCTGCTACGCCGCTGGAGGTAGCCGAAGAACGCCGCCTCCTTTATGTCGGTATCACCAGGGCCAAGCGTCATCTTCAACTGTCCTACGCTAAGGCCCGGACGGTCGGTGGTAACGCCAACCGCCGTTTCTCAAGGTTCTTGAACGGCTTGTGGCCGACGGCCGAACAAGCGGTCAAGAAAGCCCGGGGGCTGGAAGTGCCAACCAAAGAAGACCTCACGGTGGCCGAATTGGCGCTCTTTGAGAAGCTGCGTGAATGGCGTCTGGAGGTCGCCCGGGCCGAGGAGCGCCGGGCTTTCACAGTGTTGACGGATTTAACTTTGCGGGCGCTGGCCACTCGGCGCCCGCAAGACGTCAAGGGCTTAGCCCAGGTCCCCGGCATTGGCCCGGCCAAGATTGAACTCTACGGCCTTGAACTCCTGGCCCTCCTGAAAGACGCACGCACACCAAACCCCTAAACCCTGGCTGCGCCGGCGCTTGGTGCGGTTTGGTTCGGCGCCCCGGATGTGGCAAAATGTCCGTTCGGTGTTTGCCGTCAGCCCGCCTGCCGTGGGGGGTCGGATTCAATGATGGGCATAGCACCGGCAACTCTTCGTAAACGCAGCCCCAGGGGCTGCCCGAATCCGCTTGTGACCTGCGGCGACAAGCGAGGAAGCAGTGAGCGATGCATCGCCTCGATTCAGTTGACCAGCCGTCCTTGAAACAGGACATCCCAGCTTTCCGGGCCGGTGACACAGTCAAAGTCCATGTCCGGGTAGTCGAAGGGACGCGCTCCCGGGTGCAGATTTTCCAGGGTGTGGTGATAGCCCGCGATGGCGAGGGCGTGCGCGCTACTTTCAAGGTCCGGAAGATTTCCTTCGGTGTTGGCGTTGAAAGGACCTTCCCGCTCCACGCCCCCTCCATCGACAAGATCGAGGTTGTGACCCGAGGCGATGTCCGCCGGGCCAAGCTGTATTACCTGCGCGGTCGTCGCGGCAAGGCCGCCAAGATTCGTGAGCGGCGCGATTACCGGCCCCAAGGCGCCAAAGGCGAAGTCGTCAAAGACCAGAGCACTAAGGATCAAGCCGCCGAGGAAGCTGAATTGGTAGCGGTGGCCGAGTCGGCCGCGAGCGAGCCGCTCGATTAGCGCCAGCCCGCGCCGCTGGAGCGGACCGACATGCTCGTCAGGCCGACCCTCGAAGCCGAATCGGCTCTGCTGGCAACCGGTTACGAAACGGTAGGCGGCATGGATGAGGTAGGCCGTGGGGCGTTGGCCGGTCCCGTCTGCGTCGGGGTGGTAGTGGTCGACAGCCAAACGCCGTTGGCCCCGCCCGGATTGGCCGATTCGAAATTGCTCAGCCCGGCCCAGCGCTTGAACCTTATACCGGCGCTCACCAGATGGGCGGCCGACCATTCAATTGGTTGGGCCAGTGCTGAGGAAATCGACCGGCACGGAATTGTGGCCGCACTCCGCCTGGCCGGCCACCGGGCGCTTGACCAGTTACTGAGGACCCCGTCTGTGATCGTGTTGGATGGGAAACACAACTGGTTGAGCCCGCCGCCAGACCTTTTTTCCGAACCCAGTCAACCGGCCTGGCTTGTCCGCATGAAAGTGAAGGCGGACCGCGAGTGCGCCTCGGTGGCGGCGGCGTCAATCTTCGCGAAAGTGGCCCGCGATCAGCGAATGGTCGAGTTGGCGGTGGAGTTCCCCGAATACGGCTGGCAGGCCAACAAGGGCTACGGCTCACCGGCCCATCTTGAGGCGCTCAGCCACTTCGGCCCGGTCCATCTCCACCGCCAGAGCTGGTCGCTCCCCAGCGCCGAGAAGCCGGACGTGAGAAGCTAGCATGGTGCAACCGCTCGACGGCGCCCCGCGCCACCGCCTTGAACGCGGTCGCGGATCGAAGAATAAGTCGAAGACGCCTGGCCGAGACTCTGAGGAGGAGTCGGACCAAGACGCGGGCAACAAGCCCGGGAAGAAGCCGGACAAGAAGTCAGTGCGCTTCCTCAAAGACGCCGTTTTCGTGGTAGTCGCGGCGATTATCTTGTCTTTCCTGATCAAGACGTTCCTGATCCAGTCGTTCTACATCCCTTCGGAATCGATGGAGCCCACCCTGGAAGAACTTGACCGCGTGCTGGTTACCAAGCTGGCTCCGGGCTTGTTTGACGTGCATCGCGGCGACA
>JAIRNM010000427.1 GCA_031258055.1 Bifidobacteriaceae bacterium | reverse complement strand
CTCCTGGACGCATATCATCTCCAAATAGAGCCAGTCACCCGGGAAGATGCCGAATGGGCGGCCCGCCGCTGGCGGGCCGGCGAGAGTTTGTCATTGGCCGACCGGTTGTGCTTGGCCCTCGCGACCAGATTGGACTGCCAGGCCCTGACCGCGGATCGCGACTGGGGCGTTGAACCCCACATCAGCCAAATCCGCTGAACCACCGCATTCGCTCAACTCAGGCGGTGCGGGAGCGCATCGCCCGGCGGGCTTCTAGGTTGTCTTGGCGCTCGCGCAGAGTTTGGCGTTTGTCCCATTCGCGCTTGCCGCGGGCTAGAGCGATCTCGATTTTGGCCCGGCCGCCTAGGAAATAGAGTTGCAACGGCACTACGGTGGTCCCGGCTTCATTGACTTTGGCGGCCCATTTGCGAATCTGGTCTTTGTGCAGCAGCAGTTTGCGTTTGCGCCGGGGCGCATGGTTAGTCCAGGTTCCCTGGACATATTCGGGAATGTGGACTCCCTCCAGCCAGGCTTCGCCGCCGTCAAATGAGACCCAGCCGTCAACCAGCGACGCCATGCCCGCGCGCAAGGCTTTGACTTCGGTGCCGGTCAGCACCAAGCCCGCTTCGAGGGTTGCGTCCAAGTGGTATTCGTGGCGGGCTTTGCGATTGGTCGCGACCACGACCCGGCCCGGTTCGCTAGTCATAAGACGGCCATTCTAACCGGGCGGTGAGCTAAGGCTGGGTAGGGTTGGGGGGTGGTGGTTCTTTCAAGGATTGTGACCGGGGGCGGCGACGACGGCCAAACCCACCTGGCGGACATGAGCCGCGTCGCCAAGACCGATCCCCTGATCGCGGCGATCGGGGCGGTGGCGGAAACCAACGCCCTACTTGGTGTAGCCCGCTCAGCCGGACTGCCCGAACCGGTCGAGGCATGGGCCGCCCAGCTCCAACAGGAGCTCTTCGACTTGGGAGCGGACCTGGCAACGCCGTTGACCGAACCAGAGATGGCCGATGCCGCCGCCCCAGCCACCAGCCAGAGTTCCGACACCGGACGGCCCAGCATGGCCGATGCCGTCGCCCCCACCACCAGCAAGAACTCCGGCAGCGGACGGGACGGCATGGCCGATGCCGTCGCCCCAGCCACCAGCCAGAGTTCCGGCAGCGGGCGAGTCGGCCATGAGGCGATTGAGCGGTGGAGCGGTGTCGTTGAACAGTTAGCGAGCGAACTGGGGCCGCTCCGCTCGTTCATCCTGCCGGGCGGTCCGCCCGGCGCCGCCGGCTTGCATCTAGCCGTGACCGTGGCCCGGAGAGCCGAGCGGGAGGCTTGGCGGGCGGCGCAAGAGCGCGGCATCGGCCAAGCTGGGGGAATCAACAGGGCCGCCTTGGTCTATCTACACCGCCTGTCTGACCTGCTCTTTCAGCTAGCGCGGGCAGCGGGTGGCCAAACTGAGCTGTGGCGCCAGCCCAAGCGTCATCACAGTTCTGAGCGGGAGGGGCCAGCTTCAATCCAGGAGAGCAGGCCGGAGGAAGCGCCGCGGGAGATGACAAGCAGGTAGGTGGCGCCAGCGGAGCGGAGTTGGACCACCTGCCAGCCAGCCGTGGACTCCTCGTCGAGCGGGCGGGCTTTGATCGTCAAGCCGGTCCGCGGCCAGCGGTAGGCGGGCGTGAAACTAAGCGAATCGCGGGCGAACCAATCCAGTGCCAAGGGCGCGAAGGCGGCCAGGCCGGAACGTTCGCGCCGTTTGGCGCCTTGGCCCTGGACCACCACGCAGGGGAAGAAGCCCGGGCGGGCCTTCAAGTATTGCCAGCGTAACCAGGCCAAACCGAGTAAACCGACAGCCGCGAGCACAACCCCCACCACAATGGCGAGTGCTTGCGGCATGGGTCCCTCCGTCTACTTGTTCACTAGTTCAGCCTCGTCTGCGACCACAGTCACGATATCGGAATCGACGGACAAGAATCCGCCGCTGATGTGAACCCGGACCTCGGGCGTGTCGGGATTCTCCGCGGTGAGCACCTTGACTTCGCCTTCGCGCAAGATGGCGAGGAGCGGTTCGTGGCGGGGGTAGATGCCAATCCCGCCTTCCACACTGGGCGCTGTGAAGAAGGTCGCCGCGCCGCGCCAGACCTGTCCCTCCCAGTCCGCGATCTCCACACTGAGCGTCCCGGCCATGGTCTCAGCCCAACTCTTTCTGCAGGCGGGCCCAGTTGCGCTCCAAGTCTTCCAGACCGCCAATGTTGAAGAAGGCTTGTTCAGCGACATGATCGAATTCGCCGTCAGCGATCCGTGAGAAGGCTTCGATTGTTTCGCCCAAAGGCACAGTGGAGCCCTCCACGCCGGTGAACTGGGTTGCCATATAAGTGTTCTGGGAGAGGAACTGCTGGATGCGACGGGCCCGGTTGACCACGATCTTGTCTTCTTCGGAAAGCTCATCAACACCAAGGATGGCAATGATGTCTTGCAGTTCCTTGTTGCGCTGGAGGATCTGCTTGACGCGGGTGGCGGTGTTGTAGTGATCCTCGCCCACGTAGCGCGGGTCCAAAATGCGCGAAGTCGAGGCGAGCGGGTCCACCGCCGGATACAAGCCGCGCGAAGCGATGTCGCGCGAAAGCTCGGTAGTGGCGTCCAAGTGGGCGAAGGTCGTGGCCGGAGCCGGGTCAGTGTAGTCGTCGGCGGGCACGTAAATGGCCTGCATCGAGGTGATCGAGTGACCACGGGTCGAAGTGATGCGTTCTTGCAGTTCGCCCATTTCATCGGCCAGGTTCGGCTGATAACCGACCGCTGACGGCATCCTTCCGAGCAGGGTTGAAACCTCCGACCCGGCCTGAGTGAAACGGAAAATGTTGTCAATGAACAACAGCACATCCTGATGCTGAATGTCGCGGAAATATTCAGCCATGGTCAAAGCTGACAGTGCCACCCGCAGGCGCACGCCGGGCGGTTCGTCCATCTGGCCGAAGACCAGGGCGGTCTGCTTGATGACGCCGGATTCGGTCATCTCCTGGATGAGGTCGTTGCCCTCACGCGTGCGTTCGCCAACGCCCGCGAAGACTGACACGCCGTCATGGTTGTTAGCGACGCGGTAGATCATGTCCTGGATCAGCACCGTCTTGCCCACGCCCGCGCCACCGAACAAACCAATCTTGCCCCCCTGGACATAGGGGGTGAGCAGGTCGATCACCTTGATGCC
>JAIRNM010000421.1 GCA_031258055.1 Bifidobacteriaceae bacterium | reverse complement strand
CATCGCCCGTGCCGCACGATGGAGACGACCGGTAGAATGCGATGGAGACGACCGGTAGACGTAGCCACCAGCCATTGGAGGATCTAGGAATGAGCTTGGCAGACTATCTCCCCAGGCTAGTTGACGCCGAGTTGACGGACTTGCTTAGCGCACTGCCAGCGGTGGCTATCGAGGGAGCGAAAGCAGTCGGCAAGACCAGGACGGCTGAGCGGATGGCCGCCACGGTGTTCTCCCTGGCCAGCCGGAACGTGGCGCTGGATGTTGAGGCGGGGCCGGAAGTGATCAGCCGCGCGGCCCAGCCAGTACTGGTAGACGAATGGCAGCGGCTCCCCTGGATCTGGGATGAGATCAGGCAGTGGGTCGACCGCGATCCTAACCCAGGCCGTTTCATCTTGACCGCCAGCGCCGCTCCGCGGGGTGCCCGCGTCCATTCGGGCGCTGGCCGGATAGTAACGATCAGGATGCGCCCGCTTTCACTGGTGGAAAGGGGGCTGGACCAACCCACAGTTAGCCTTGCTGACCTATTGTCTGGCCAAGTCAGCGAGGTGCGAGGCGAATCCGGCCTAGCCCTGTCGGATTACGTCCGGGAGATAGTCGGATCGGGCTTCCCCGCGATTCGCGCGGTGCCAGCGGATTATCGCGCGCGGGCTCTCGATGGCTACATTGAGGCAGTGGTGGCCAAGGAGTTCCCCGAACAGGGCCTGATGGTGCGAAAGCCGGAGTCGCTGTTGTCCTGGTTGCGCGCCTACGCCCTAGCGACCGGCAGCACAGCCCAATACACAACCATCCTGGACGCCGCGACGCCGGGCTCGGGTGATAAACCCTCCAAATCGCAGACCTTGGTGTACCGCGACACTCTGGCCTCATTGTGGTTGATCGACCCAATTGCCGCCTGGGACCCCTTCGGTTTCGGTCTGGAGGCACCGTTGACCAAGTCTCCCAAGCATTATCTGGCCGATCCGGCTCTCGCCGCCCGCTTGTTGGGATTGACCGAGGAGAGCGTCTTCGCCGCCACCGAGCCTGAGCCGGTCGGCATCCAAGGCGGCTCGGTGTTGGGCCGTCTGTTTGAGGCCCTAGTGGCCCTGAACCTGCAGGTTTACGCCGCTGCTGCCCGCGCCAGGCTGGGGCACTTGCGCACCGTCTCCGGGCAACGTGAAGTCGATTTCATAGCCCAGCGCGGCAACTCCCTGGTGGCCTTGGAAGTCAAACTGGCTCCGACCCCCTCGGACGCCGACGTGCGCCATCTCAACTGGCTGCAGGACGAACTACCAGGTCAAGTCAAAGCAAAAGTCTGCGTCACGACCGGCCCGCGTGCCTACACCCGGCCCGATGGCGTACACGTGGTCCCGGCGGTGCTACTCGGCCCCTAATTGCGCCGCTCAGAAACTTCCCCGCGCGCAAATTGGGACAGGACCTATCACTGGATCAGCCGCCGTGTCACCAATTACGCCTGCTCCCCATTAGTGACACGGTGGCGGCGGCGCCTGAGGACTAGGCCCAGCAGGATCAGAACCAGCGAGGTTGCGGTCAGCCCAACGTAGGCGGCTGGCGTCAGGGTCGGTCCGGTGTAAGGCAGGTCATCGCCCGAAACCGGTCCGCCAGAACCTGATCCCCCGGAGCCAGAGCCGGAGCCGTCAGAACCTGATCCAGCGGAGCCAGAACCAGACCCGCCAGAACCAGACCCGCCACCACCACCAGCGGCTATGTCGATCAGATAAGTGACGGTGGCGCACTGGCCAACCTGGTCGCAGACGACGGCTGACCATTCGTCCCGCCCGGTGTAGCCCGCAGGGGGGGACGTAGCGCAACTCTCCATCGCCGCCGGTGACGACCGAACCGTGGGCGGGTTGGACAACCTGGTCCACTACTAGCGTCCCGGCGCCATCCACCCAAGCGGCCCCGACCGGGTCGACCAGCAATTCGCCGCTGTCGCTGGTCAACTCAAGGTGTACTGCCGCCGCAGTCGGTTTGGCCAGCACCCAAGCGATGTAGGTAGCGACTGCGGTTTGCCCCAGGTTGTCGGTGTAGGTCACCTCGAACGGGTAGTGGGCAGGGGTGGCTGTCTCAGCCTGGTAGATGACCGACCCCAGTTCGACCCGGCCAGCGGCGGGCTCCTTCGTTACGGCCCGGGAGGCGATCTGCCCGGTGGTGGTGACGTTCTCGGGGAACGAGACTTGTCCGCCGAGCGCGACCGGCCGTTCCTCGCCCGACACGACGAGCGGCGGGGCTTGGACGGTGACGGTGTAGACGGCATCGGCCGACTGGTCGAAGTTATCCGTATAGCGGACGGTGAACTGGTAGCCGCCGCCGGGCAGGGCGTTCGCCTGGAACCCAACCTGGCCGTCGAGCGTCGGCGTGATGACCGCTTCGGCGATCCAGGCCGCTTCGGTGGTAACGGTAGCTGAGGCGATGGCAGCGCCGTGAGCGGTGTCAGCGGTGGCTGTCCCCGCGAGGGTGGCGGTGCCGCCCAGGGGGATCAGGGCACTCGCGCCGGCGGCCGTGGGCGGGTCGGGCAAGACCGGCTGGGCGCCAATAGTGAAGCTGTAGTCGAGTTTCGCACATTGGTCCAGGTCGTCGCAGACGGTGACTTGGAACCAGACTTGACCGCTCCAGCCCTGTTCGGGCGTGTATTTCAGGTCGGCGCCGTCTAGCTCCAGGGTGCCGTGTTCAGGGTTTGTGTACGATCCCGCCGTCAACGGCCGCAGGTTGGTCCCGGTGACATCATCCAAGGGGGAGACCCGGCCGGTCGCCCGGTCATCTGGCAGGTCAATGTTCCGGCCCTGGCCTCTCGGCGCGCCTTGGACAGTGACAGTGAACTCGACGGTTTCTTCTTGGCCCAGGGCGTCGGTGTAGGTGACGGTGAACTGGTGGTTGCCGGTCGTGAGAGAT
>JAIRNM010000272.1 GCA_031258055.1 Bifidobacteriaceae bacterium | reverse complement strand
CAGGTCGGCTGCCGCTGCGGCCGGGTCGCTGGCATCGATAGTGATTCCTTTACGGGCCGGGCCGGTCAGCTTGGCGGTGGCGAGGACTTCTCCTTGCGCCCGGCCCAGGCCCACGTCGGCGCCGGTCAGCCGGTTAATCGGCTTCTTGGCCGCTGCCATGACGTCCTTCATGCCGGGTGCCTTCGGCGCTAATGCTCCCGCCGCCACGCCAATCACGGCCGGACCAGCCAGTTCGATCAGCTCTGTGACCCCGGCGACAGCCCGTTCCAATTTCACGGTTGAGCCTTCGACAACGATCTTGGAGGCTTCCAGAACGGCTGGCCAGCCCAGCTGCCCTGCCAGCGCCCCCGGCACCAGGCCCGCTCCCTCGTCGATTGAGCAATCACCGGTTATGACCAGATCAACCGAACCGAGCTCACGCACGGCACCGGCTAAAGCCTGACCAGTGCGGGCGGCATCGGCCTGGGCCAACGATTCATCGACGACGGCCGTAAGCGAGTCGAGACCCCGTGACAGCGCCGCCTTGGCTGCTAGCGGCGCCGCGCTGGCGGGTGGCCCCGCCGTCAGCCCGACCAATTCGGCTCCGGCCGAATTCGCCAGGTCGCGGGCCATCTGAATGGCGACCGCGTCATATTCGCTGATGGTGGCCTTGGCGCGGGAGTAATCAAGCTGTCCGGCGCCATCGACAGCGGCTTCGGCCGGGTCGGGCGCCCACTTGTAAGCCACGCAGATCAACATGACAGCTCCTTTCAGCGCAGATAGCCGCGCGAGATGACTAGACGTTGGATCTCGTTTGTGCCTTCGTAGATTTCAGTGATGCGGGCGTCGCGGTACATCCGTTCGACTGGGAAACCTTCGATGTAGCCGTTGCCGCCGTGGACCTGAACAGCAGCGTGGGTCACGCGGGTTGCCATCGGGCCGCAGAAAAGTTTGGCTTTGGCGGCAGCGCCAGCGAACGGTTGGCCGCGGTCTTCCAGGTCCGCGGCCTGGTAGACCAGCATCCGGCCGGCCTCAATGTCTGTCGCCATGTCGGCGACCATCCATTGAATAGCTTGGAGAGCCGCGATCGGTTTGCCGAATTGGACCCGCTCCTTGGCGTAGTTGACAGCCTCCTCGAAGGCGCCTTGCGCTATACCGAGGGCCTGGGCGGCTATGCCGGTGCGACCGCCGTCAAGCCCGCGCATCGCAATCTTGAAGCCTTCACCTTCCTCGCCCAGCCTGGCCGTCGCGGGGACGCGCACCTGGTTCAGCCGGACTGGCGTGGTCGAAGAGCCGCGAATGCCCATTTTGCGCTCCGGCGGCCCGATCTCAAGACCAGGCGTCTCGCGGTCAACCAGGAAGGCGCTGATCCCCCGCGTGCCGGGAGCGTCAGAAGTCCGAGCCATGACAATGAAGATCTGGGCGAACGAGCCGTTCGTGATAAAGATCTTCTGGCCGTCGATGACGTAGTCCTGGCCGTCCCGCTTGGCGCTGGTCACCAAGGCGCCAGCGTCCGAACCCGCCCCCGGCTCGGTCAAGCAGAAGGCACCGATCTTCCGGCCGGCGGCCATGTCCGGCAGATACTGGCGCTTTTGGTCCTCGCTGCCGAAACGGAGAATCGACGTGCAGCAGAGCGAAGTGTGGACCTCTGTGATCACGCCAGTGGTGGCGCAGCAGCGCGACAGTTCTTCCAGCGCGATCACGAAACTGAGGTAGTCGGTGCCCAAACCGCCGTACTCGGGTGGCAGTGTCATCCCGAAAATGCCAAGCTCAGCCATTTTGGGTAGGTTCTCCAGGGGCGGCCGGTGCTCCCGGTCGATCACCGCCGCCAAGGGTTTGACCGCCGCTTCGGCGAATTCCCGAACCGAGGCTCGGACCAGTTCTTGTTCATCTGTCAGGTGGAACGGCATGGTTGCTCCTTTTAGCGGGTGGTGTAGGTGTAGAAGCCGCGACCGGATTTCTTGCCCAGCCAGCCGGCGTTGACGTATTGCCGCAGTAGTGGGCAGGGACGGTATTTCGAGTCGGAAAAGCCCTGGTAGAGCACTTCCATGATGTACAAGCAAGTATCCAGGCCGATGAAATCGGCCAGCGTCAGCGGGCCCATCGGATGGTTCATACCCAGCCTCATGACCGTGTCGATGTCTTCGATGCTGGCCACGCCCTCATAAAGGCAGTAGACGGCCTCGTTGATCATTGGCATGAGCACCCGGTTAGAGACGAAACCGGGAACATCGCGCGCCTCGATAGGCTCTTTACCTAGATCAATCGCTTCTTGGCGGATAGCCGCTACCGTTTCGGGCGCGGTGGCTAGGCCGCGGATGATCTCGACCAGTTTCATCACCGGCACGGGATTCATGAAATGCATGCCGATGACCCGGTCCGGCCGCCTGGTGACAGCGGCTATTTCTGTGATCGGCAGCGAGGAAGTGTTAGAAGCCAGAATTGTTCGCTCAGGACAGATCGAGTCGAGTTCACTAAACAGAGCCGCTTTGGCGTCCAGGCTTTCGATGATCGCCTCGACCACCAGATCGCATTCGGCGGCCTCAGCCAGGCCGGTCACAGGGACCAAGTTGGCTAGCGTGGCGGTTCTCTGCTCGGCTGTGATCTTGCCTTTGGCGACATCTTTGCTCAGTAAGCGGTCGATGAATTCGAGACGACGGGCGGTCGCGGCCGGGTCGGCATCGCTCAAGTAGACGCGGCGGCCGGCGGCGGCCATGACTTGGGCGATCCCGCCGCCCATTTGGCCGGCGCCGATCACCATGGTTGTGGCTATGGTCATGATTTCTCGTTTCCTTTATCAAATGATGTGGTGTCTGTCTGGTCGGTACTTAGCTAATGGCCGTCAGGGAGCCTCCGCCTGAAGCCAGATGGCGTCGCCTTGGGCCATCCCGGAGCAGATGGCGGCCACGCCCGTCGCCAGGCCGTCCCGGCGCAGTTGATGGGCCAAAGTCAAGACGATCCTGGCGCCGGTCGCGCCGATCGGGTGGCCGACCGCCACCGCCCCGCCGTTGACGTTGACCTTCGCGTCCAACTCGGATTCGGACAGGCCCAGCACCTTTAGGCCGCTGACCAGCGGCACCGCCGCGAAGGCCTCGTTGATCTCCAGCCGGTCCAAGTGGCTCAGGTCTAATCCGGTCTTGTCCGCCAAGGCGCGGATTGCCAAGCCCGGCACAGTCGAGATGTAGCGGGCCTCGGCCGAAGCCTGGGCGTAGCCTTTGATAGCCGCCAAAACTGGGCAACCGAGCTGGTCAGCCCGTCGCCGGGACATGATTACCAGGGCGGCGGCGCCGTCGTTGGTGCCAGGTGCGTTGCCGGCTGTGACGGTGCCGTCGGCTATGAACAGCGGCTTCAGTTTGCCCAGCGCCTCGGCGGTGGTCTCGGGCCGGGGCGCCTCGTCCGATTCGACCACGGCGACAGCGCCGCGCGCCCCTGTCACCTCGATGGGGAAGCGCTCGGCATTGAACCAACCCGCTGCCTCGGCCGCGGCCCAGCGCTCCTGGCTGCGCAACGCCCAAGCGTCTTGCTGGGCGCGCCCAATAGCGCTCTCAACAGCGACGGAGCCGCCAATCACGGCCATGTGGACGTCGTTTTCCGGGCACCAGAGCCCGTCGAGGACCATGGCGTCTTTGAAGGGCGCGTCGTTCATCCGCGCGCCCCAGCGCATAGACGGCGCCAAGTAGGGCGCGTTGCTCATAGATTCCATCCCGCCGGCTATGACGACATCAGCGTCACCAGCTCGGATCGCCTGGGCCGCCAAGGTCACGGCTTTGAGCGACGAGCTGCAGACTTTGTTGACGTGCAAGGCCGGCACGGAGGCCGGGATGCCAGCCAGGCGGGCGGCTTGGCGCGCCGGAATCTGGCCGAGTCCGGCGGTCAGCACGCCGCCCATAATGACCTCGTCCGCTTCGGCCGGGTCGATGGCCGCCCGTTTGACCGCCTTGGCGATGGCCAGGCCGCCCAATTCGACGGCTGACAGCGGTCGCAAGGCGCCGCCGAACTTGCCAAACGGAGTTCTGGCGCCGGCCACTATGACTGCTTCGGGCATTTTCGATCACCTCTCAGGGTTGGTTGGGTTAAGGTTTGGGCCGCGACCACTGGCCGACCGACCGGTGAGCGCGGCGGCGACCCGACCGCACTGGGCAAGGCCCCGCTGTTAAGCGACGGCGAGTGCTTCGTTGGCCGATGCCGTCGTCAGGCCCATCAACGCGTCGGTGAAGATACGCCGGTCCATTAGCCGCAGATCGTCAGCGATCAGCGGCTCGAACTCCATTTGATCGAGGATGTCCCGCCGCAGGTCCACGCCAGGCGCGATCTCAATCAGCTTGATGCCGCCCTCGGTCAGCTTGAAAACCGCCCGCTCGGTGATGTAGTAAACGTCCTTGCCGCTGGCGGCGGCGTAAGGGCCGGAGAAGGTGATCTGCTCAACCTTGTCCTTGAATTTGATGTTGCGGCCCTCTTCGAGAATGGTCAGCCGGCCGTCGCCGATCTGGTAGCGGTTGCCGCCAGCGGTGAAAGTGCCGACGAAGGCGACCGTTTTGGTTGATTGCGAGATGTTGACGAACCCGCCCGGTCCCACCACTCGACCAGCGAATTTGGACACGTTGACGTTGCCTTCGCGGTCGATTTCGGCGGCGCCGAGCACCGCCAGGTCAATCCCGCCGCCGTCGTAGATGTCGAAGGTGGCGACTTGCGAGATGATGCACTCGGGGTTGTGGGCCGAGCAGATTCTGAGGCCCCCCATCGGTACACCGCCGTAGATGCCCGCCTCGATGCTCATTGAGATGCTGGCGGAGAGGTTTTCCTCGGCCGCCACGTCGCTGACCGAGTCGGGGATGCCGATCCCGAGGTTCACGTGGTAGCCGTCCTTCAGCAAGAAGGCGGCCCGGCGCCCGCAAACCTTCCGGGCAGTCAGAGCCGTCCGCTCGGCCGCGGCCATCGGCAACCGGGCTTCGCCGGACCATTCGGGATGGTAGTCCGGGTCGATCAGGCATTGGAGATGGTGGGCCGGGTCGGCTCGCACCACATAGTCCACCAGCAGGCCCGGAATCACGACCGAATGGGGGTTCAATGAACCCCGCTCGACTATCCGTTCGACCTGGGCTATGACAATGCCGCCGCTGTTGCGCGTGGCGGTGGCCATCTCGAGTTGGTCGAAGCGGATTGATTCCTTTTCGATTGAGAGATTGCCCACCTCGTCGGCTGAGGTCGCCCGGATGAAGCAGATGTCGATCTTGCGCGGCAGGTAACGGAGGTATTCCTGGCCGTCCAATTCGAGCAGTTCCACGACACGTTTGCCGGAGTCTTTGGCGGCTTGATTGCCGTGGCATGCTTCGACCCGCGGGTCGGCGTAGGTGCCCAGGCCGACGGTCGTGATGACACCGGGCTTATGTCCGGCGATGGCGCGCAACAGTTGGGCGTTTACGCCTTGCGGCACGATGAAAGCCGGGAAGGTGTTGCCCGCCACGGCGGCGGCCATGGCTGGCGCCGTGCCGAGATGGGCGCAGTGCAACTCGCCGATCAGGCCCTCCAACGCTAAGGCGTTGAGCCCGCGCTTGTCGCCATCGCCAATGCCCGACTCGGTGAAGATGGTGATTCCCTTCGGCTCACCGGTTGCTTTGAAGCGACGGGCCAGGGCCTCGATCAGGTCTTCAGCGACGGACGTGCAAATGATTCCTTGAATGCCCAGCGTTTGGCCCGCTTGGATTAGTTCGGCCGCCTGGTCGGCGGTGATGACCTTGGCGGTCACAGTGGCTCCCCCCGGTTTGGTTAACCATCAAGACGGAAGGAGGCGAAGCGTTTAGAATGTGGCGTTGCCCCCGACACCATCTTGAACTCCAGCCAAGCCCACCATGGCTTGGCCTTTACCTTTCGGAATTCAGCTAAACACGGCGACCTAGGCCAGGTCAAATCGGTCTGACAGAGAGCTGCCTCGGACGAGGCGAGCGCAGCGTCCATCGTCGTCATCCCGCGCGCGGCGAAGCGAGGCCGCGGGACCTGTCTGGTTCGGTGAGATCCCGCGGCTGAGCGCGGGACCACGTGGCTGCTGGGCGCAGGATGACGTTCGTACGGCGCGCAAAGGGTGACCGGGGACATGGAGCGGCTACTCAGCCGTGAACACGAGCGCCATGTTGTGGCCGCCGAATCCGAAGGCGTTATTGAGGGCCGCCACCGGTCCTTGCTCCAGCAGCGGCTGAGGCGTGTCGCGCACGACTCGGCATGACACCGCCGGGTCGAGTCGCTCAATGTTGGTGGTGGGCGGCGCTAGGCGGTCGCGCAGCGCTAGAAGCGTGAAGATAGATTCGACGGCGCCAGCCGCCCCCAACAAATGGCCGATCATCGACTTGGTGGCCGAAACCCACACGCGCTCAGCCAAGTCCGGTGAACCCGATGTCTCAGTCAGTGCCTGGCTGATCGCTTCGGCTTCGATTGTGTCGCCCACCGGTGTGGCGGTGGCATGGGCGTTGACATGGACAATCGAACTGGCTAAGGCTGGTCCGGCGTCTGCCAGGGCAGCCCGCATGGCCCGGCGTTGGCCCTGGCCGGAAGGGTCCGGAGGGGCCACGTCATAGGCATCCGAGGAAGACCCGACCCCGGCCAGCGCGCCGTAGATCCGGGCGCCTCGCCCCTGGGGGGAAGCCAACGACTCCAAGACCATCACACCAGCGCCCTCGCCCATAACGAAACCGTCGCGGCTGACGCAGAAGGGCCTGGAAGCAGTCTCCGGCGAATCGGAACGGGTCGACAAAGCCCGCATTTTGGCGAAAGCGCCCAAGGTGAGCGGATGGATGGCGGCTTCGGTGCCACCGGCGACGACGGCATCGGCCAAACCCTGGCGGATCATCCGGGCCGCCAGCACCAGCGCTTCCGCCCCAGAGGCGCAAGCCGACACGGGCGTGTGGGCACCGGCGCGCGCGCCCAAGTCAATGGCGACGGCGGCGGCAGGCGAATTCGACATCAGCATTGGCACGGTCAACGGCAACAGGCGCCGGGCGCCACGGTCGCGGACCGTGTCCCAGCCGTTCAACATGGTTTGGACCCCGCCTACGCCGCTGCCTATGACGACCGCCACACGTTCCGGTTCGAAGGCGGGAGCACCGGCGTCCGCCCAGGCTTCGCGCGCGGCGATCAAGGCGTATTGGGCCGACGGGTCGGCCCGGCGTAGTTCTGGGCCGGACAGCACGGCTTTCGCCGGAACCTTCAACTGGGCGGCGAAATTGACCGGCAGGCCGTAGTCCTCGGCCCAACTATTCGCCAGGGCGCGGACCCCTGATTCGCCCGCCAATAGGGCGCGCCAGGTCGAGGGCACATCACCGCCCAGGGGCGTGGTGGCGCCCAGGCCGGTGACCACCACTGGGACGGGAGACACGGGGCTCAAGCGTTGGCGATGAAGTCGACGGCGCTGGCCACAGTCGACAGATCCTTGACTGAATCGTCCGGGATTTCGACTTCGAAGCGGTCTTCGGCCAGGGTGACGATCGTCATCATGGACAGCGAGTCGATGTCTAGGTCGTCGCTAAACGACTTGTCGGGCGTGATCGCAGCCGCGTCTAGGCCGGTTTCATCAACGATGATTTCAATGAGTCCTTCAAGGACCTCGCTCTTGTCTTTAGCCACGGGATTTCCTTTCGATTGGTATTGCGGTATTGGGGAGTTCGACCACTTGGGCGGCGTAGGCCAACCCAGCGCCGAATCCGATCTGGAGCGCCAATTTGCCGCCCAGGCTGCCTTGGTCAGCGTAATCGCGGCCCAGCCGTTCGACCGCCAGCGGGATGGAAGCGGCCGAGGTATTGCCGGTTTCAACGATGTCGTTGGCGACAATCACCTCTGGGTCCAGCCCGATCCGTTTGACCTGCTGTTCGATGATCCTCAAGTTGGCCTGATGGGGCACGAACACCTCGATATCGCCGGGAGTCAGTCCGGCGGCGGCGATCGCTTCGCGGGCTACCGCCGCCATTGAGAAGACCGCCCACTTGTAGACAGTCGGGCCGTCCTGGCGCAAAGTGGGCCAAACGCCGGTGGCGACAGCTTGGCGGAAATCTAGGTTCTGTCCTACGGAACCAGCTTTAGAACCGTCCGAGCCCCAGACAGTTGGCCCGATCTTGGGTCTACTAGCCGGCCCCACGACGGCCGCCCCGGCGCCATCGCCCAAAATGAATGAGATCGTCCGATCGGTCGGGTCCACGAACTCGGTCAGCTTGTCCGCGCCTACGACCAGCACGTTTGTCGCGCCGCCTGCCTTGATTAGGCTGTCGGCCAGGCCGATGCCGTAGCAATAGCCAGCGCAAGCGGCCGAGAGGTCGAAGGCGGCCGCGCCGCCGGTCTGGAGCCGGTCCGCGAGTTGTGGCGCTAAGGCTGGGGTCTGTTGGAAATAGGTGACGGAGGCGACTAGCACCGCGTCGATTTGGTCCGGTGTCAGGGCTGCGCGTTTGATCGCCCGGCCTGCCGCCGCTTCTGCTAGGTCCAGCACTGTCACATCAGCCGCTGCCCGCGCCCGCGTCACAATCCCCGTCCGTGACCTGATCCACTCATCGGAGGAATCGATTGGCCCAGCCACCTGCTCATTCGTCACGACTTCGCTGCCGCGCACCCCATCGACGCCCAGGATCTGAGAACCGGCCCGTGTCGGTGTCGCTTCGATCATGCCGCTACCGCCTCGCTTCGGCTGGCTCCGTGTAAGTGGAGGTGAGTGGCCTGTTCGCAGTGGGCGCCTTTCAGTCCGCGCCTGGCCAGGCCGGTCAGAACACCGGCTGGTGCTAGTTCAAGATGATGGTCTGTGCCCCGTGCCGCGAACGTCTCTAACACCAGATCCCACCGCACCGGCCGGGTCACCTGGCAAATGATGCTTTCGACAATCTGATGGCCGTTCGCCATAGCCACGCCAGCCTGATTCGTGACTACTGGCACCGCCGCGTCTCTGATTGGCGCGCCGACCAGGGCGGCCCGCAAAACGTGTTCGGCCTGAGCCATTAGCGGCGTGTGGAAAGCCCCCGCTACATCTAAGCGAATGACGCGGGCACGGGGAGGGCCGTTATTGGCCAGGCGCTCCAGCGCCTCAAGGGTTCCACCAGCGACTATCTGGCCGGGGCCGTTGAAATTGGCGGCGCAAGCGCCAGCGGCACGGATAGCGGCCAAGACGGCATCGGGCGCGGCGCCGATCACGGCTGCCAGACCGCTCGGCTGGGCGGCGGCGCAGGCGGCCATGGCCCGGCCCCTGGCGCCAACGGCGCGCATCGCGTCTTCGGCCGGAAGCACCCCAGCGATCACCGCGGCCGCGAACTCGCCCACCGAATGGCCCGCCACCAGGTCGAATGGCTGGTCAACGGACTCGTAGGAAAGCAACGCGGCGGCGGTGAGGAGAGGCTGGGCTATGGCCGTGTCACGGATCTCGTCGGCGCTGGACTTGGTGCCGTGACCGATCAAGTCTGTCTGGGCTAACTCAGACCAACTTTCAAGGCGGGCGCGGGCGCCGTCCATTTCTAGCCACGGGATCAGCATTCCCGGCTTCTGAGCCCCCTGACCGGGCGAGACTAACGCGCGCACGCCTTCCAGTTTCCGTTGTCGCGGGCGCCCACAGCCCGCCGGGCGGGCACAGCGCCCAGCCGGGGCTTTTGTGGGTATCCTCTAAATCCCGTTCGGCGCTCGCGCTCCCGAACGGTCACTCGTCAGCATGTGAGGCTTCGCCTCGGACCGCCGTTCCCGCGTGAAAGTCGCGGTGGCCTAGTGATCTAGGCGGCCGACGGCCAAGGCATGTTGGAGAACATAGGCTTCGCGCGGGTCGGTCGGGTCCCAGCCGCAGATCTCGTCGATCTTCGAAAGGCGGTAACGGACGGTGTTGGGATGGACAAAAAGCTCTCGGGCAGCCCCTTCGAGTGAGCGGCCGAGTTCCAAATAAGTGGCCAGGGTAAGAGCAACATCCTTGCCCGCCTCGACTAAGGGTCGGTAGACCTTGGTGAGCAATGTGGCGCGGGCCTCTGGGTCGGAGATTAGCAATCGTTCCGGCAGCAATTCATCGGCTAGGACTGGGCTAGGGGCACTGGCCCAGGCCGGGTAGGCTTCAAGGCCGGCGTTGGCGGCTTTGATTGAGCGCGGTAGCTCATCGATCGAAGCGACGGTTGGCCCCACCACGACCGGACCGTCGCCTAGAGTCGGAACCAACTCCTGAACTGCGGACTCAAACGATTCCAGGCCGCTGAGCAGCAACAACACTCTGTCGGAATGGAAGCCTGCTAGCCCATCCGGGGCGGCGGCCGGGAGCGCTGAACGGACTTCGCGGACCCGCGCCTCCCCCAACGGGGCGTCCACCCCGGCCACCAGGCAGACCGACTGGCCCAGTGACGACCAGCCGAGGGCAGCCAGCCGTGATCGAACTGAGGCACCGACATCGCCCCTGATTAGGGCATCGACCACGAGCGCTTCCAAGCGGGCGTCCCAAGAACCGCGCATTTCCGCCGCGCGGGCGTAAACCTCCGCCGTGGCGAAGGCGAACTCGCGTGAGTAACGCAAGATGGCGTCATGCAATTCTGAGGCCCTACCCGGTGCAGAAATGACCTCTGCCTCTGCTTCAATGACGTCCACACCGCTCTTGACCAGTAACAACGTCTGGTGAAGCGAAACTGTGCGGGTCAATTCGGCTGGCGCCACAGCGAAGATTTCCTGTGAGGAACTAGCCGAAGAAGTCTTGTCCTTGCACCAGCCGATGAAAGCGTCGATTGAGGCCTGGGCCACCAGCCCCACCCAGGAACGGTCCTCGGCCGAAAGCGAGCGATACCAGGGATGATCGGTTTCGATTGACTTCATTAGCTGGGTGGCCAAGCGGTCCCGGTGCGACGACAGTCGGTTAACTGTCGTAGAGCAGGGGACAGGGTGGGTTAGCGGTCGGTTTGCCATGCCGACATGTTACGGGCCTTTTGTGGGGTTCCCACAATCGCGGTCGCAACGCCGACTAAAGAATAGGAAAGCGGGCGTGCGCCGAGCCGGATCGTCGGCTAGCGTTGGCAGTGATGAGTACGTTGACCCCTCGAAATAGGGCATTCGTCGCAGGCTCCCCGCTCGGGCTGGGCGACGGTCAAGTGGTGCAGGAATTCGGCTACGACGACGACGTCGATTTCCGCTTGCGCGACGCGATAGAAGAAGCCATCGACGGCGAACTAGCGGATGAGGACTGGGATGACGTCACCGACGCCGCCCTGATCTGGTGGCGTGAAGGCGATGGCGACTTGACCGACATGATTATGGACGCCTTGGCGCTGCTAGAAGACGGTGGTGTTATTTGGGTGCTTACACCCAAACCCGGCCGTCCCGGCTACGTCGAAGCCTCAGAAATCTCTGAAGCCGCGACTATCGCCGGACTCCACACCGCCAACAGCGTGTCAGTGGGCGAAGACTGGGCGGGTACTCGCTTGGCCGCCCGCCACCGCGCCAAGAAATAGGGTTCCGTCTACGCCTATGGGCGCACGCGGTCGCGCCGTCGGGCGATGCCGTCCAGCCGGGTACCGACGCTTTTCAGCGGACCGTCAGTGGCACATGCCAGGTGCCGAGGGAGTTCTTTAGCTATTTTAGGCTAGTTTAGTGTGTTTTAGATGACGAAGATGAGGCCGCTGACAAGCTATTCCGCGCACTAGCCAATGCTTTGCCGTCCAGGGCGCGGCATTTTAGCAGGTCAACGAGTCGTCTATGTATACTGATTTAGTCGTCTTTTGGTTAGTTTAGTTGATTGGGGTAAGCCGAGATGGTAACGAACCCATTTAAGCCCACTGCGGGCGCCACGCCGCCGGTGCTCGTGGGACGGCAGGAGGCCATCGAGCAGTTCGCCGAGTCATTGGACAACGGTCCCGGCGCGCCAGGCTTGTTGACGCGGTTCACCGGCAGCAGGGGGACAGGCAAGACAGTCATGTTGACCGCGTTCCGGCGCGAAGCGGAGGCTCGGGGCTGGACCACGCTCTCGGAGACGGCGACTCCCGGCCTGGTGGCGCGGCTGGCTGAAGCGGCCGCCCGCGAGGCGCGGCGCCTAAAACCCAGGTCGCGGCGCCGCCGCGATGTTGTGTCCATCACCTTGCCGCAGGCGTTTGGGGTCGGGGGAGGCGGAGTGTCATTCGCGCCTACCCCCGTCCAGGCGGTTGACCTCCGGGAGCAACTCGGGCTGTTGGCCGACCTAGCGGGCAAGCGCCAGGCGGGCCTATTGATAACGGTGGATGAGGTTCATTCAGTCGCACGCGATGACCTGCGGGCACTCAGCACTGTGTTTCAGCATCTGGTGACCGAAGATAGGCCCGTTGGTTTAGCTTTAGCGGGGCTTCCCGCAGCCGTCTCGGACACCCTGAACGATGCCGTCATGACCTTCCTGCGACGGGCCGTCGCGGTTGAATTAGGCGAGGTTACCCGCCAACAGGTCAAGCTGGCGTTCGAGGACCAGGCCAAAGCCACCGGGGTAGCCTTCGAGACCGGTCTGTTAGACCAAGCGGCTGACGCGACAGAGGGCTACCCGTTCATGATTCAGCTAGTGGGTTACCATGTCTGGCGCCAGGCGGAAGCTGGGCGGATTGGCCAGCGGCAGCTGGAAGCGGGCATCAGCGCCGCGCGAGAGCAACTCGGCGCCTCAGTTCTGGCGGCGGCGTTGGGCGATCTTAGTCCAGGGGATCGCGCCTACCTCGCTGCCATGGCGGTTGATGACGGCCCGTCGTCCACCGGCGAGATCGCGGTCCGGCTCGGTCGGACGCCATCGGCCGCCGGGCAGTACCGGCTCCGGCTGATAGCGGCTGGCGTGATCGAACCAGCCGGACACGGCCTAGCCGACATCGCGTTGCCTTACTTGCGCGACTTCCTCCGGTCTGGTCGCTAGTTCCGCGATATCGACCTCTTGGCCACCGCGACTTTGGCCGAATCAGCCGTGTTTTGGCTAATCAGGGCGCCCGTAAGCAACCTGGTCCTGGGAACCTGGTGAAACGTCCAATCTTGGGAGGCGCTGGGAGGGGAGGTCCATGGTCTTAAGCAAAGTTGTTTAGGTTGGTGATGTTGATTGGGGAATGGTGTTGGTGGTTTGGTTTTTGGGGTCGCTGAGTTGGCCTTGCGTGTGAACGTGTTGGTTTGCAAGGCGGTGGA
>JAIRNM010000258.1 GCA_031258055.1 Bifidobacteriaceae bacterium | reverse complement strand
GTGGAGCGGCTCCGGATCGGCGCGATTGTCGTGGTCGCCTGCCTGACGGCGGCATCGGTCGCCTTTACCGGCATCATCGCCTTTGTCGGCCTGGTGGTGCCGCACCTGATCCGGATGGTGGCTGGACCGGGCCACCGCCTACTCATTGGCGCCAGTGCCCTCGGCGGCGCTGTCCTGCTGATGGCGGCCGACTTGGTCGCCCGCACCGCCGTGGCCTACGCCGATCTGCCGATTGGCATGTTGACTTCGCTGGTGGGCGGTCCGTTCTTCTTCTATTTGCTCCGGCGAACGCGGCGCCAAAGCGGAGGCTGGGGATGATGATGTTGGAAGCCCAGGCAGTTCACTACCAGGTGGGCCAGGCCCAGATTCTGCGCGGTGTTGACCTGGCCGTCCGGCCAGGCGAGATCCTGGCCTTGGCGGGTCCCAACGGCGCTGGCAAGTCAACACTGTTGGCGCTGCTGGCGGGCGATGTGAGGCCGACCGGCGGCCAGGTGACGCTTCAGGGACGGCCGCTGGACGGCATCGGCCTCAAGGCGTTGGCCCGGAAACGGGCTGTGATGCTGCAGGAGGCCCAGGTCTCCTTCCCGTTCACGGTGGCGGAAGTGGTTCAGATGGGGCGTGCGCCGTGGCAGGGCGAGGACGAGGCGGCGGATCAGGTGGCCGTGGCTGAGGCGCTTGCCGCGACTGGCACTGATGACCTGGCCAGAAGGATTTTCCAGACGCTCTCAGGCGGGGAGAAAGCCCGCGTCAGTTTCGCCCGGGCGCTGGCCCAAGAGGCGGAGACACTGCTTCTGGACGAGCCGACAGCGGCCCTTGACATCCGCCACCAGGAACTGGTGATGGCCTTGGTGCGCCGCCAGGCTGAACTTGGACGCGCCGTTTTGATCGTGCTACATGATCTGGCCTTGGCCGCCGCCTGGGCTGACCGACTGGCCCTGATCGCTGAGGGCCAGGTGGTGGCGGTCGGTCCGGTGGCGGCGGTGGCTACCGCCGAACGGTTAAGCGAGGTCTACCAACACCCGATCACCGTTATGCCTGCTCCGGCGACCGGTTTCCCGCTTATCGTGCCACGGCGGGGGGTGCCCGCATGCGTTTAGATCCCTCTGCGACCTCAGCCTTGACGAACGAACTGGCCCTCCCTCCGGCGGGGTCCGCGCGAGAGATTTTGCTGGAGCGTGGCGGAGGGAAAAGATCTCGTGGAGTGGCTCTACGGCCGCGCCCGAAATCGGTTCGGCTGCGGGCAGCCCAGGCAGCGGCGCTGGCCATCGGTGGCCTGGCGTTGGTGGCCGCTCCCGCCCTGGTGGCCACACCCGCTTCGGCCGCCGGAGCGACGGTGGTGGTTTCCGGCAGCCTGGCTGAAGGCCCGACCACCCTGGGCTTGACGGGCAGCGGTTTCCAGTCGATTGAGGGCGGTTTCGGCGGCATTTACGTGCTGTTCGGCACGGTTTCAGGGAACTGGAAGCCCTCCGCCGGTGGAGTTGGCGGCAGGGATTTCCTCTACGTGCCAGACGCCCAGACCAAAGACAATGCCGGGCGCGAGAAATTCGTCGCTTTCCCCGGTTCGGAGACCGCTGACACGGCTAACGGCGGTACCGTCGCCGCTGACGGCACTTGGTCCACCTCGATTGAGGTTCCCGGCCCGGTCTTCGAAGTGGTCGATGCCGCCGGAAAAGCGGTCGAAGTCGACTGCCACCAGGTCCAGTGCGGCGTGATCACGATTGGCGCCCACGGGGTGGTCAACGCCAATAACGAGACCTTCACGCCGGTTGGTTTCGGTTCCGATGCCGCTGGGTCGGGCAGTACCCAGGACGCGAGCGGCGCGGACACTCAAGGTGGAGCCGAAGCGGAGGAGACCTCGATCGTGGCAGCGGGACCGGCCACTGTGGGCGTGGACGCTACCACGGCCGTGGCCGGTCATGCCCTCGCTTTCACGGCCCGTGGTTTCACTCCCGGCGAGCAGATCACGGCCGTGCTTGATGACGGCGAAGTGTCAGTCGGGCCGTTGACGGCGGGCCAGTTCGGCGAGGTCGCGGCCACGATCGCGTTGGCGCCGGACTTGCGGGTTGGCTCGCACACATTAACGGTGACTGGGGCCGCCTCTGGAACGGTCGCTGAGGCGATGATCACGGTGCGCCGTGATCCTTCTCTGGTTGAAGCCTCGCCCCAGTCCCAACAAGTCGGCGCCGACCGCAAGTTGGACCCTTGGGAAATCGCCATTGTAGTGGCGGCGATCGTGTTTGTGCTGGTCCTAGTCGGTTCGCTGACGGCGGCATTCGCCACTCGCCGCGCCCGCCGAGCGCGCGGGGCGGCCACCCCGGAGGCGGATGAACCGGGTTTAGGAGCGAACATGGGGGCGAAGACATGAAGTCCCTCTGGGTAATTGGCGCGCTGGCGGCTGGGCTAGCCGCCAGCGGGTCCATTACCGGTCAGCCGGTGGGCGGCAGCGACGGCGATCCGGGCGGCGATGTCGCTATCTCAGTGACCATTCCGGTCGCGTCTTTGGATCAAACTCCGGGCGGTGACCGCACGGTGCTTTCTAACGCCATGTTGGCCTGGGGATTCAACGCTGAGACGAGGGGCAAGAGCTATTACGGCGCCTGCAATTTCCTGATGGCAGGCAGTCCTGGGACGGACGGCAACGCCGGGCGGGCCGCCGAATGGAGTCCCGGTGATTGGGGCAAGGACTTGTACCACGGCGAATCTGGCAACGCCAAGGTGGTCAACAGCGCCGGTCGGCTAGTTCCGTTCGAGCGCCGTTGCTTAGACCCGGCCGGAGAGCCCCTGACCGATTCGACCTATACCGACACGCAAGTCCAGTTGACCGGCGGCAGCGGTTGGCGTGACTCCAAGACCGGCCAGGCGCGAATCGAATGGGACGGAACGTTCACAGTGGTCTATTACGACGGTCTGACCTACTTCTGGGTCGAGGACCCAGTG
>JAIRNM010000240.1 GCA_031258055.1 Bifidobacteriaceae bacterium | reverse complement strand
ATCTTCCCTCGTCGCTGGTTCCAGCCGACCTAGACGCCAAGGCCACCGCCACCAAACTGGACGGCATGCGCGACCAAGCCCGCGGCGCGATCACCAAGACCGGCGCCAACCCGGCCGCTTTCTCCGAAGCGGCCGCGAATGTCGCCCGCGCCCTGCGCTACGCGCCCGGCTTCTCCTTCGCTCTTTAGCAGCTTTCCCATCACATTGCGTTGGGCCAACTGCGCCAACCTCCCCCAGACCGGGCACCAATCTGCTCTCAAAGGGCTAGAAAGCCCCCCGAAATCTCCTCCCTTCGGCCCCACCCCGCGAACCGTCCTGCCGTGGTCGGACGTTTCGCGGGGACCCCGGGGGCGGATCTTTGCGCGGCGAGACCCCGAGAGGCAAGACTCGGCCCATTTGCCAAAGTTGCTGTCACCAAGTGATCTAGGTGACATGATTACGACCACGAGGGCAGGAATCGGCGCCGTATGGTGAACCGTTGGTCTCACGGACCGAGGACTCCGAGGTCTCCTAGCATGGCTCAACCAATTCGACAAACAACCCAATGCTTTCCATAATCGCGAAAATGGAAAGCTTCACATTTGGGCGCCGCTGCTTCTTCATCTCGCTCATTCACCATCATGTGTCTCTGTCTGGTCCATTGGGTACGGCTGGCCTGGCGGATTTCGGGGCTCGGCGGGTCTAGCACCCGTCGCGGTCTTGGATTCCGGGAAGGGCCTTCTCGGAATCCCAAAGGCACCCCCTAGCAGCCCTATGAGGGAGAAGATCCACAGTGCCAAGAAGACCGGCGCCATGCCTTCCGGCTTGGCCGACAGGACATAAGGAAGGGTGATCACGCAGGCACCAACAAGCGCGTACACAACGCTAACGCGGGGACGGGTCAGGCGAGCGACCACCAGGTTGATCACCATGAGGCCAGCACCCGCAAACACCCACAGCAAACCAGGACCGTCAGTGGGGGATCCGGTTTCACCGAAAAGACCTAAACGTGTCACCGACCCTAACTCCACCACTATCATCAGCGCAGCGGCCACCAAGCTAGCAATGAGCCCCACAATCAGCCAAGCGGCGCGGACCCCGGCGCCGGTCCCGAGCCGGTCGGTCGCCTCGGCGCGCTGATTCGCGCCGATCACAGCGCGGTCCGCCCAGCCCTCAGCCCCGGCTGGTTCTGCCCTGTCTGAATCGCTGGACTCAGCGTTTATCGTTAATCCGCACCCGGCAATAGGGGACGGCTCCGTCCGACTATCGGCTCGGAAGCCGGAGGCGGCGCCCTGGCCGGACGGGTCCGGGTGGGAATCTCTTCTCACCCAAGCGCCAAACGCCACCACCAGGCCCGCAGGAATCCCCAACCAAGCGCACACCTTGACCGCGAACAGCAGCATTGAGTCGCTCTGAGACGGCGAGCCAACCGCGATCAAGACCGAGGCGCCGGTAATGACTAACCCGCGTATTATCAACCGTTTGGCCCGCGCCAACCGGGCCGTCGCTGTCACGGCGGAGCGCCCAGAACCCTCCCTCGCTCCGGCTTCTGGTTCTAAGGTCACTCTGAAACTGCCCCCTGGTCAGTCGCCGCCAACCCGGTGGCTAGACCGGGCCGACGTGTCGTCCGGTCCGCCGCGACAGGGGGTGAGTGCCGCACACACACCACCAAACCGGCCAGGACTAATGCCGCGCTGACTATTGCCAGCGGGGCGGCAGATGAACCCGTCCGCTCAAGCACATCGGAGGCCGACGTTCCATCGTTTCCGGCAGCCCCAGTCGCGTTGCTGGCGTCTGGGTTGCCCACGGCACTAGAGGAAGGTGTTGCCATAAGCCAGGCCTCCCTGGTCGTTGCGTCCGGAGACCTCCATCAACACATATTCGCCTTTGATGGCGCCGGGCAATGCTAGTTCATCATGCAGCACGCCATCCGAATCGGCCGTAAACTGGGCGCTAACAACCTCTTGAGTCGTCCCATCGGCGCTGGTGGTAACCGTGACCCGTGCTGTTGATCCGGGCGCGAACCCATCGGCGGACAGCGGCACCAACTCGTTTGGAACCACAGCGCCGCACTTGGTGCCTGCGAAGCTGCTCGTGATCTTGTGGTCAGCGTACAGATCGACAAAAGTGGTGGTGCGCACCGATTCAATGACGTCTGGAGAATAGGCGCTCAGCACCGATTCGGGGTCATCAACCACGCCAGCGAACCAATCCGGGTTCACATCGTCAGCGCCCTGGTAGTCCAGTGGACTCACCTGTACGGCGGTAGCCACCTGGACGCTCGAGCTTGCGGAGCCACTCGAGCCAATCGCAGCGACCAGGTTCAGCCGGGCGTAGTTGACGGCTTGCGCGTACAGTTCCATTCCAGCCGCGTTGGGATGGAAACTGCCTGACTCTAAGCCAACAACCTTCATGATTGGCTCGCTGAAGTCCTCATCGTCGCGACCGAACATCAACCCGTTGATGGCCGACTCGTCGGGTGAGCAAACCCCGCGACCCGAAAAATAGTTCCTTGTATCCGCCACGATCAGACCCGACTTTGGCGCCTGGCTCCAAATGACCCCAGCCATCGTGTCAGACATTTCATTGATCCAAGCCCGCTCCTCAGAGCTAAAATAGTTGTTCAGCGCCCCGCAATCAAATGGATTCCGGCCCGATCCGTCAAATAGCCTCGGATAGGTCGCCACCACAACTTGAGTAGCCGTAGCCCCCGAACAGGCCTGGAAGTTGAGCTTCCCGTCGGCGGCATACCACGTCGCCTCGGTCTCCAGATAGTCCTGATATGCCTCCGTGTACACCTTGTTGGGCCAGTTCTCCTGAGACCGGTGACACATGAAGTCAATGTCTTCCTTCGACTCCATGCACATGTCAGTCTCCCAGTATCCGAAGGGACCCCAGCCCACCCGGTAGGTGCACTTCTGCTCGTCAATGTAGTCGGGGTTGCCCTCGCCGGCGGCAAACGAATCACCCAAAGCCACGTGTTCAAAGACTTCCGCCTTGACCGTGAAACGCCAAGTCGCATAGGTTGGCGGATGTTCGTCCGTGTAGTAAACGGTTATGTAGGCTA
>JAIRNM010000192.1 GCA_031258055.1 Bifidobacteriaceae bacterium | reverse complement strand
ACGCGGCTGCGACGGGTGGTCCTTTTGTTTACACAGGTGAACCGTTTTATCCGCAAATTGAGGTGTCTGATGGGTTGGTGGCTGTCACGCCAGCCGATTGGGTTGACAGCTACGGGGTGAACATATCAGCCGGTGCGGGGACTATCACGTTGACCGGGGAACGTAACTACACCGGCGTTAAGGTTGTAACGTTCACAATTGAGCCGCGGCCTTTGGATGGTGGGGAAGTGACGTTAGATGGGTCGGTATTCACTGAGACTGGTTCACCGATCACCCCTGGTGTTGTACGCGTGGTGGCGGACGGGATCACCGTTCCGGTGGACCAATACGATGTGTCTTACAGCGATAATGTGACGCCGGGTGAGGCGAAGGTGACTGTCACCGCGAAACCGGGAGTGAATTTCACTGGTTCAGTTTCAGGTGTTTTCACGATTGAAGCGTTACCTGGCCCGGTAACCCACCAGGTGGTCGAGCCTTTCGGGTCGTGGTCTGGTCAAGGCGAAGCGACCGCTGTGGTGGAAGGTAGCCCAACTGATTTGATTGGTCTTGTTTTAGATGGCGTGTTAGTTGACCCGTCTGTGTATACGGTTACGGCTGGTCCGGCTGGTAGCGTGTCGATCACTTTGACGAACGGCTACCTTGCTAGCCTGCCGGTCGGGGTTTACCAGTTCATCGCTGAGTTCACCGATGGGGTTAGCGGACCGATCAGTCTATCCATCCAACAATCCCCCGGCCCAGGTCCTAGTCCTAGTCCTAGCCCTAGTCCCGCTCCGAGTCCTAAACCGAGCGTCGGTCCAGGCTCCGACACTGATCTACCATTCTCTGGGACCGGCGGCGCTGGTCCGCTCTTATGGTTAGCCGTGACCCTGTTAGCTGCTGGACTTATCCTGGCCCGCCGTGCCCGACTAGCCCGCCGAACCCGCTAACACCCCTCCAAACCCCGGGGTAACACCTGCGGGCCGGGACGCCTGCCGGAGGGCGGCACGGACGGCATCGGCGGAAGGCACAGACGGACGAGACGAGGACACACGGACGGCACCGACCGACGGCACCGACGGCAATAGGGCGCAACCAAACAGGTCGTCGCCAGAGTGAGCCAGGGACTGTCCCCATTACTGGCACACGGGATCACACCCCAGCGGCCGGGCGATTGTTTGTCAGGGGGTTGGCGGACGGACGAACGCGAAGGTCAGCGTCTCGCGGATAGTTGTGCCGGTCAGGGTCATGACGACACGATCCACGCCCAGCCCTAAGCCTCCGGTCGGGACTAGGCCAAAGTCCAGAGCGTTCAGGAAGTCCTCGTCTATTTCCATCGCCTCCGGGTCACCGGCGGCGGCCTTGGCCGACTGGGCGGTCAAGCGCCCACGTTCGTCGACCGGGTCTGTCAGCTCCGAGTAGGCGGTGCCGACCTCGGCCCCGAAAGCGACCAAATCCCAGCGTTCAGCCAGACCTGGCACTGATCGGTGGCGCCGGGTCAACGGTGAGGTTTCAACCGGGAAATCCTTGTAGAAGGTCGGTTCGAAGGTTTGGCCTTCGACTAGCTCGTCATACAACTCGGAAACTACCTCTCCCGGCGTCCATTCGTCCCGCCAAGCGACATCAGCCGCGTCGGCCAACGAACGCAAACGGTCCAAGCTGGTCGAAACGGTGACTTCCTCGCCCAAAGCCTTGGACACGGCCGCGTGCACAGTCACAACCGGCCAATCCCCCGCCAACGACACGTGTCGGCCGTCCGGCGCGACCGCGATCGCCTCGCCGTGGACAGCTAGCGCCGCCTGGCGGATCAGGTCCTGCGTCAACAAGCGCATCCCGTCGTAATCGGAGAAGGCTTGGTAGACCTCCAACGATGTGAATTCAGGATTGTGTTTGCGGTCTACGCCTTCGTTTCGGAAGTTCTTGCCCAGTTCGAACACCCTTTCCACCCCGCCCACAGCCAACCGCTTGAGATACAGTTCTGGCGCAATCCGGAGATAAAGGTCCATGTCGTAGGCATTGATATGGGTGCGGAAGGGCCTGGCATTGGCGCCGCCGTGGATCGGCTGAAGAATAGGCGTCTCGACCTCAATGAAGTCGCGTTCATGCAGGCCGGCGCGCAGCGCGGCGGTCGCCGCTGAGCGGGCGTAGATCATATCCATGGCCTTGTTGTTGGTGGCCAGGATCAGATGCGGCGCCCGCGCCAGGGCAGGCGTCATCTTGGGCGCCACCAGCTCCAGGTGCCGTTTCGACGGTGGCGCGGCGATGGACTTCGCCGCCATCTCCCAGCTAGCCACTTCTAGACTCAACTCACCGCTCTTGGAATGAGTCAGAGAGCCCGTAAATGATACAAGGTCACCAAGCTGAGCGTGGCGCTTGAACAGCTCGAATTGGGCGGTCCGCCGCCGCTCGGCCATAACTTGAAGCTCCACCACACCTTCACGCAAGTCGGCGAAGATGATCCCGCCGTGGTCGCGTTTGCGCAGGATCCGCCCGACCACCGACATTTGGCCGATGCCGTCCAACCCGGTCCCCGCCGAAGCACCACCCTGATCCTCGCCCGTGACACCGGCCCCGTCGGGCCCGGCCCCGTCGCCAGCGCCCGCGTCACGACCGCCCACTTCACGATCACCCGCGTCATGACGGTCCCCGTCTCCACGGTCGGCGTCACGCTCGCCCGCTTCGCCACCGCCTGCGTCGACGGCCCGGCGCCGGGCCTCGCGCAATGAGATGGTGCGCGGCACCGCCACCGGGTTCGGGTCCATGCCAGCCGCCGCCAAGGCGTCACGATGCTTCACCCGCGCCGACACAACCGAATCCCTCGGCGCGGCGGCACGGGTCAAAGCGTCAAGCGCCTCGCGTTCGATTTCCGCCACCGCCCGAGCGAAGTCGGCGTCACGGCGGGTGGAACCGCGACCGGCGCCGCCCAGCACATCGGCCGGGGATCGATCCGGCAAGAAGCCTTCAGCCCGGCCCACCGCCACCACGACCTCCGCCAGCGATGACCCCCGGTCGAAGCAGATCACGCGGGGAGACCAGTGGGGCGCGTACTTCTCGTTCGAGCGGTACAGACCCTCAATCTGCCACCAGCGCGAGGCCACCAGCAGCGCCCGGCGCACCATCCGCGCCACCGGATAGGCGCCAACCTCGCCGCCGTCAACCAAGAATCGGCGCAAAACCGCGAAGTTGAGTGAGATGCGCTCCAGCCCGATGTCGCCAGCAGCCTCCACCAGGCCCGTCACCATCAGTTCGGTCGTGCCGCCATGGGCCTTCGGGTCGTGCCGCATGGTGTCGAGTGACACGCCGCGGCGTCCCCACGGGGCGAAGGTGAGCAAACCGCGGACTTGCCCGTCGGCATCGTGCGCTGTAACGATCAGATCGCGGCCGTCAGCCGGGTCGCCAACGCGGCCGGAAGTCATCGAGAAGCCGCGTTCGTCGCCGTGCCGCCAGGCTTCCGCGTCGCTCACCAAAGTGGCCAACTCCGACCCTGGTATGTCCTCCTGACGCCGCACCTTGACGCGGTAACCCGCCCGTCGCAAGCGCCGCGCCGTCTCGGCGACGTCATGCAGGCGCGGATCACGGAGCGAGAAATCGTTCACGTCAATGACTGCTTCGTCGCCTAGCTCCAGTGAACGCAGCCCCGCCGCTTCCCAAGCCCGGCCTCCACGCGGGGTAGCCGAGACGACCGCCGGCGTCCAGCCGTAGCGCCTGGCCAGAGCGATCCAACGGCCGATCCCGTCCGCCCAGGACGCCCGTGAGCCAACCGGATCGGCGGACGCCAGCAGGATTGAGCCAACCAACCGCCCGACCACCGCCGCCTGGCCATCAGCCGAGAAAACCACCGTCTTGTCGCGGCGCAGATTGAAATAGCCCAAAGAATCCTGGTCGCCGTACTTCGCCAGCAACCGGCGCAGAGCCAGCTCCTGGTCCTGTGACATGAAGCGGATCTTCTGGTCCGAGCGGGTGAATACCACCAACGCCGCCAGCAGTGCCAAAGTCGCCAAGATAGAGGTGGTGCGGATCACCCACCACGGTCCAACTGCGTCCAGGGTGACCTGGTGCAACTCCGAGCGCCCGGCAATATCCTCGCCGGTGATGATCTCCTCTGGCCCTTGGCCGAGGGCTAGGTTGAAGGACCACCAGGCCTTGGTGGCGAGCGGAACCGCCTCTGACCCGACCGTAGTCGCCCAGGCGAAGGCCCAAGCCGAAGCCAGGGCCAGACCAGCGGCCAAAGTGATCACGGCGTTCCTCACCGAACGCCAGGAAACCGGCGCGGAGAAGGCGCGGCGGTTGGCCACCAGCCACCAGCAAATGGCGATGGCGACCAGAGCGCTGACGGCCAAGCGCAACGGGATGGCCCAACCGCCCAAGTGAATGACCAAGCCGGCGTTGAGCAATTGAGTCCAATCGGAACCGGATGCCCCGACTACAGCTAAGACAATCGCGTAGAACAGCGCTGGCGCCTCAATCAGGATGATCACCGCCCACATGGCGGCGCGCTTGCGGTGACGGATGGCGCTGGCCAGTATCACCAAGGCGGCGAAGTTGAAGAGCGATTCGTTGGCCGGCAGATTGACCGCTTCCAAGGCTTGATAGACCACTTTGTACAGATGCGGGAAGAGCCGCCGCATCGGCCAGGCGATCAGTGCCCAGATCGCGGCGAACCCAAGTATCCGCCCGGCCCAAAGGGGCGCCCGGTGGGACCGTCGTTCTTCCGCTTCGGTGAGTGCCTCAACCCGGGCTTGAGCGGTCTTGGCCATATTCCTTCCCTTCCCTTGGGTGCGCAGGGCGTCACCCCATTGTTCCCTAGTTCGCACCCTGGGCGCGTGGACCTCCGGGCAGCGGCCATCCTCGCTTCGGCGTTACCGGCCAAGGAGCCGGGGGAGCCAGGG
>JAIRNM010000118.1 GCA_031258055.1 Bifidobacteriaceae bacterium | reverse complement strand
ACGGTGCGGGCGATGCCGCCGCCAAGACGGACCAGTTTGGCTCTTGCGCAGCTGTAGAACCGCGGCACGGCCCCGCGCGTTCGCTCGGGGCCGAACCAGTCCAAGGCCAGGTAGTGATTCTTGGTTGAAGTGCCCGGCATCACTCCTGGCCAGGCAGGGGTTTCAGCAGTTCCATTCCCATGAAGTCGCCGTACGGCCCGTCGTATTCCTTGGGGCCGTACCAATCGTCCGCCACTGTTCCGCCGAGTTCGTTCTCCACGATGACCCGCGCGGCCTTGCAACCGCTCCAAAGACCGACGCTTTGGCTAGTACCCCCGGTGTAGCGGGATGTGTTGAAGCCGCTAACCGCTATGCCTCCGGCGTACAAGCCCGCGATGGGAACGTAATACGGGTCCACCACCTGACAGTCGGTGTTGATGCGGATTCCGCTATTGGTCTGCATCATGATGGACCAGATCTCACCGGCATAGTAGGGCGGATCGCCCAGCGGGACCGTCAGGCGGGCGTCCTTGCCGAACTCTGAATCCCCCGTGCCCGCTTTGGCGTCGGCCTCGTAACGGTTGATTTGCTCCACAAAGGCGTCGACCGGCAGGCCGATCTTCTCTGCCAGATCCTCGAAGGTGTCAGCGACATAGATGTTGGGGTTGGAGTCAACCTGCGCCAGTTCCTCGCTCAGGTCGGTCGGGACCTGGAAATAGTAGAACGCTGGGGCGTTCGACCCTTCTGTCTGGAACTGGTCAATCATGTTTTGGCCCACAATGGAGAAGACTCGGCCCTGTTGCATCATGCTGTGGTCAACTTCGGGATAAGCCCCCTTTGGGAAACTCTCGTCGTGGAAACGAAGGCCAGCCTGGTTAACGTAAAGACCGCTCTTCTGCATGGCGATGCAGCAACTCAGGGCCGACTCCAGGGCCATGTCCTTGACCACGGCCCACATCGGTGTGGGGTCGACGCTCTTGGAATGCCCGTGGGCGGTGTACTCCACCATTAGATGGCCGTCGCCGTCTTGGCCTTGGCCGAACTTGACGGATTTTTCCACCACGTCCTCGCCGGTGTAGAAGGACAGCAGCTCCAGGTTGGTGCCCATGCCGCCCGTCGCCAGCATCACGGCTTTGGCGGTGACGTTGGTGTACTCCTCGGAGGTGGTGTTCTTGATCTGGACGCCGGTCACCGTGTGCTCGTCGCTCGTCAGCAGCGTGATGGCTTGCGTGTTGAGGCGATAGTCCACGTTGGCGTAGGCCGGGTCGGTCTCGATTTGCTCGACCAGTCCTTTGACCGCCAAGGTGCCGTTGTGTCCCTTGTAAAACAGCAAATCGTCAGCCAGTTCCACGCCGCGCTCAGTGTAGAACCAAGCCAAGTCCTTGCCCTTGTCGGCTAGGACATGGGCGTAAAGGAACGGATCGGTGAGATCCATTTCGACATCGTCATTCCGCTCCATCGCCGCCGCCAGGGCTTCGTCCCAGGTCATGGAGGGAACCGGTCCGTTGAGTTCGGCCAGGTTGGTGTTGCCGCCAGGGCCGCCCATCTTGTCGATCAGCAGCACCTTCGCATCTGGCGCCTGTTCGGCGGTCAACATGGCGCAGCTCAAGCCGGTCACGCCGGTGCCGACAACCACCACGTCGAAGGTCTCCTCGTTGGATGTCTCGTGAACTGTGCCGATCTCATCTGGGTTCGAATAAGTCGTGTATTTGGTTCCAGCGGTCGCGCCTCCGGTGCCGCCGCCTGTTCCAGTGGTTGGTTCTTCGGTCTTGGCGTCTGGTGTGCAGGCTGCGGCGACTGAGGTAGCCGCCACGCCGGCGCCGATCAGCGCCGCACCTTTGAGGAAACTACGGCGATCAGTTCCGGTCTGTTTGAATCCTTCGGGCTTTCGCATTATTGGCGCTCCTTTGCTGCTATTTCAGATTCTCGGTTCTGCGGGGTCGTTAAGGTAAGAATGGCGATCGGAAATGGATAGTTGCGGGACGCGGCCGCAAGACGATCGATCACAAAACGGACGGTCGCTAGACAGACGGCTAAAAGGCGTCCCGGTACTCCACACCCAAGGCTTTCTGGAGTTGAGTACCGCGCGCGACGCATTTCGTTGGCGGCGGCGCTGGCTGCCGCCAACCGCGGGTTTATCAGGCTGTTCCGGGTAGAGGCTTGGTCGGTTCGATGTTGGTGAAGTCCGGGTACGGCCCGTCGAATTCCTTCGGGCCGAACCAGTCGTCGCCTACAGGCCCACCGAGTTCCTTCGTGACGATGGCGAGCGCAGCCTTGCACCCACTCCATAGGCCCACATGCTGAGCGGTGCCCATGGTGTACATGCAGGTGTTGAAGCCGCTTACGGCTATGCCGCCGGCGTAAAGGCCGACCACTGGCTCGTAGTACTGGTCGACCACTTGGCAGTCGGTGTTGATGCGGATGCCGTTGTTGGTCTGCATCAAGATGGTGGACAACTCGCTGGCATAATAGGGGCCTTCACCGAAGGGCAGCATGTATTTAGGATCCTTGCCGAACTTCGTATCTCCGGTGCCGGCCTTGGCATCTGTGTCATAGCGGTTCATGTCTTCGACGAACGCCTCGACCGGTACATCAATCAGTGCCGCCAATTCCTCGAAGGTGTCAGCTATGTAGACGTTTGGATTAGAACTGATATCCGCTAACTCACCGCTCAGATCGGTCGGCACCCCAAAGTAATAGAACATCGCGGCGTCTGACCCGTTTTGCTGGAAGTAGTCAATTAAGCTCTGGCTGGCGATCGAGTACACGCGCCCTTGCTGCATGAAGCTGTGGTCCACCGATGGGAAGCTCCCGGGATAGTTCTCGTTGTGGAACCTGGTGCCGGTCTGGTTGACGAACACGCCGGCGTTTTGCATGGCGAGGCAGCAGCTCAGCGCCGATTCAAGCGACATATCCTTGACGACCACCCACATGGGTGTGGGGTCGACGTTCTTGGATTTACCATGAGCGGTGTACTCAACCATCAGATGGCCGTCGCCGTCTTGCCCCTGGCCATACTCGGTGCACTTGTACACGTCCTGACCTGTGTAGTAGTAGAGCAATTCAGCGTTCGTGCCCATGCCCCCGGTCGCGAGCATGACGGCTTTCGCATTGATGTTGGTGTAGTCGGCTGAATTCGTGTCTTTGATTTGGACGCCGGTGACGGTGTGCTCATCGCTCGTGAGCAGAGCGATGGCCTGGGTGTTAAGCCGCACATCCACATTGGCGTAGGCACTGTCCGATTCGACTTGACCCATCAAATGCTCAATAGTGGACCGTCCGGTGTGCCCCTTGTAAAAGAAGTTGTCAGGGGAATGCTCAACACCGCGCTTATCGAAGAACCAAGCGCTAATTTTCCCGTTGTCGGCGTAGTAGTGGGCGTAAATGTAGGGGTCTGTGAGATCCATCTGGCTGTCGACATGCTCCATGGCCCTGGCCAGGGCGTCCTCCCAAGCCATGCCTTCGCCGCCCTCGTTGATCTCCGCGAAGTTGGTGTTGCCGCCAGGTCCACCCATCTTGTCAATGAGGAGCACTTTCGCGTCCGGCGCCTGCTCCGCCACTATCATGGCGCAGGTC
>JAIRNM010000054.1 GCA_031258055.1 Bifidobacteriaceae bacterium | reverse complement strand
AATGTCAGCAGGTTCAACGAGGCCAGGTTGCAGGACGAGTTGTCCAGGTGCATGTACTCAGAGCACGGGTTGGAAGCGGTAATGCGACCGGTCTCCGGCGAGGTGTGCCAGGCGTTGATCGTGTCGTCATATTGGATCCCCGGATCGGCGCATTCCCATGCCGCTTGCGCCAGCTTGCGGAACAGGGCGCGGGCGTCTGTCTCTTCAACCACCTCGCCGCTGAGCCGGGCTTTGAGAGCGAAACTGGCGCCGCCCTCAACAGCGCGCATGAATTGATCCGACACCCGTACTGAGTTGTTGGCGTTCTGGTATTGGACGGAGGAAATATCGGCGCCGTCAAGGTCCATGTCAAAACCGGCGTCCCGCAACGCCCGGATCTTCTTCTCCTCGCGCGCCTTGGTTTCGATGAACTCTTCGATGTCCGGATGGTCTATGTCGAGGACCACCATCTTGGCTGCCCGGCGGGTGGCGCCGCCCGATTTGATGGTCCCGGCCGACGCGTCCGCGCCCCGCATGAAGGACACCGGTCCCGATGCCGTCCCGCCGGACGAGCGCAGGAGTTCCTTCGACGAGCGGATCCGAGACAGGTTCACGCCCGAACCGGAGCCGCCTTTGAAGATCATTCCCTCCTCGCGGTACCAGTTCAGAATCGACTCCATTGAGTCATCGACGGACAAGATGAAACAGGCCGAAACCTGCTGCGGCGAGTCGGTCCCAACGTTGAACCAAACTGGCGAATTGAACGAGAAGCGTTGGTGGACCAGCAGCCAGGTTAGTTCGTCAGCGAAAACGTCCGCGTCGGCGGCGCTGGCGAAGTAACCCGCCTCAAGCCCGGCCTGTCGGTACTTGCCGACTACGCGGTCTATCACCTGACGCAATGAGTATTCCCGTCCCGGCGTGTCTTGCGCCCCCCGGAAATACTTGGTGGCCACGATAGTCGAGGCGTTGACCGACCAGAAGGCTGGGAATTCGACCCCGCGCTGGGCGAACACGGTCTCACCGGTCTTCCAGTTAGTCTGGATGACATCGCGCAGTTCCCATTCGATCTGCTCATAGGGATGAACTGAGGGGCTCGAGAAAACACGCGAGATAGTCAGGCCATGCCTGGTCGTTTCAGGGGCGGTTTGCGTCATAGTTAGTTGTCCTGTTCAAATGATCGCTAGTCGGCGTCTTCCCGTTTCAGGGAAGCGATTTCTGTCAAGAAGTCGTCTATCGACTCGAATGAGCGATAGACCGAGGCGAAGCGCAGATAGGCGACCTCGTCAAGTTCACGAAGTGGCTCCAGCACGGCCAGACCGACCTGGTGGGAATCCACCTCGGCGGCGCCAGTCCCCCGTATTTGTTCTTCGACCTGGTGGGCCAGCACGGCCAATTGGTCTTCGCTGACGGGGCGCCCCTGGCAGGCCCGGCGCACGCCGCTTACTACCTTGTCCCGGCTGAATGGCTCGGTGGTGCCACAGCGCTTGACCACGGCCAGAGCCACTGTCTCAACTGTCGTGAAGCGGCGGGAGCAGGCTTGGCACTGCCGGCGGCGCCGGGTCGAGGCGCCGTCTTCAGCCGTCCGCGAGTCAATCACGCGTGAATCCTCATAGCGGCAGAACGGGCAATGCACGCTGAACACTCTAACAACATATTGCGCCAAAGCAAGCCGACACCCACAACATCTTGGGGATTGTTAGCCGTTCGTTTGCGGAGCATCACCACCCGGGTCGGTTGGTACCGGCCTGGGGGAACGACGGCTGGGCCCCCCGCCATTAGCACCACTGTCATCTCCGTAACCCCGCAGTTCCCTCGTAGTACATCTGTTCCATTACCAGTCCGGTTGGACTATGCTGTTAGCTAACACCCCATCTCTGACACCATTCCCACCAGCGAAAACGCAGGAGAGCCAATGGACAAGGCGAAAAGGAAGTACCCGAAGACCACAAAACGAGGACTGACACCACGCCAGCGCCACATTCTTCAAGTAATCAAGGAGAACCTCGAACGACGCGGCTACGCGCCCTCCATGCGGGAAATTGGTACAGCTGTCGGGTTGACCAGCCCTTCAAGCGTCAAGCACCAGCTAGAGGTTCTGGAGGCCAAAGGCTATTTGCGCCGCGACCACCGGCTACCACGAGCTATGGAAGTGATCGATCCGAACGCGGACGTGCCTCAACTGCGGCGGCCGGAGGGCGAAGAAGAATCAAAACCCCGTTATGTTCCCTTAGTCGAACGCGTTGCCGCGGGCACGCCCGTCCTGTCTGGGCAGGAAATCGAAGCGCTTTACCCACTTCCGCGCGAATTGACTGGCGAGGGCGAAGTCTTCCTCCTTCGCGTCCGCGACGACTCGATGAGCGGAGCAGCCATCAATCTAGGCGACCTGGTTGTCGTCCGGCGCCAGCCGAGGGCGGAGAACGGCCAGATTGTCGCCGCGCAGATCGGCGATGAAACCACGGTGAAGATCTTCGATAGCACCGGCGCTCGCCTTTGGCTGCGGCCAGACAATCCCACCCATCAACCCATTGAAGGGCACAAAGCCCGCGTCCTTGGCCCCGTAACCTGCGTCATCCGCACCCTTTAGGGTCTAGTTCAGCCGCCAGCAGTTCCTTGGCCAGCCCCTGGCTGACCCGCGCGCGCAGGCGCGTCCCAGACGCCTCGTAGGTCTGGGACAGGATCTCGCCCTGGCGGTGAACCTGGGCGACCAGATCGCCGCGTTTGAACGGGACCACCACGTCAACCGCCACCGGAGGAGTAGGCAGCGCTTCCTCCAGGGCTGCTTTCAAGGCGTCGAGCCCGGCGCCGGTGACGGCTGAAACCGCTAGAGAGCCGGGGTGGGCGGCCAGTAAGGTGGCTAGCTCGGTCGGATCGACGGCATCGGCCTTGGAAAAGACGAGCAGCTCACGCCCGGCCAGCGAACCGCCGCCGATCTCCGCCAGGGTCTGGCGCACGGCCGCGAGTTGACGTTCGGCTGTGCCCTGCGAGGCGTCTACGACGTGCAGGAGGACGTCAGCCCGGGCCGACTCCTCAATGGTCGACGCAAACGCCTCGATCAGTTCGTGCGGCAATCGGCGGACAAAGCCAACCGTGTCGGTGATGGTGTAGACACGGCCATCGGCTGTCTTCATGGCCCGCACAGTTGGGTCGAGGGTGGCGAAGAGTTGGTCGTCCACCAGCACGTCAGCGCCGGTCAGGGCGTTGAGGAGAGAGGACTTCCCAGCGTTCGTATAGCCGACGATGCCGACCGAAGCGACCTCGGCCCGGTCACGGCCAGCCCGGCGGGTGGCCCGGCCCGGCGCCATCGCCTTGATGTCGCGGCGCAGCTTCGCCATCCTGGTCCTAATCCGGCGTCGGTCCAGTTCGATCTTGGCTTCGCCCGGCCCGCGAGAGCCGATCCCAGCCCCGCCCGCCACTTGGCCACCGGCTTGGCGCGACATTGATTCACCCCAACCACGCAGACGCGGCAGGAGGTATTCCAGTTGGGCTAACTCCACCTGCGCACGCCCTTCTTTGGACTTGGCGTGCGAGGCGAAAATGTCCAAGATGACAGCGGTCCGGTCAATCACTTTGACCTTGACAACATCTTCGAGCGCCCGGCGCTGGGAAGGGGCTAGTTCGCCGTCGACTATGACCGTGTCGGCGCCCAGTTCCGCGACCAGCGCCGCCAACTCGGATGCTTTGCCGGAGCCCAAGAAAGTGGCTGGGTCCGGGCCGGACCGCTTCTGGATCAAGCCGTCCAAGACGTCCGAGCCAGCCGTGTCGGCAAGCGCCGCCAGTTCCCTCAGCGACTCTTGCGCTTCCGCCTTGGACGACTCGCCGCCGTACAGTCCAACCAAGACCACCCGTTCCAAGCGCAGCTGGCGGTATTCGACTTCGCTGACATCTTCGAGTTCGGTCGCCAAGCCTGCGACCCGCTGCCGCGCCGCCCGCTCCTCGCGTTCTAGTTCACTTGGTGACCGCGACTTTGAAAGATGAGTTGAGTTTTGGCTTCCCGGGGTCACCGCGAAAGATCCGGCCGAAGGGAGGAGATTTCGCGGGGCAGCTAGTTGATCCCAGGCTTCTTCTGGGCGTGCGGACACCGTGGTGGCATCCAGGGCCGTGCCCTGGCGCGAGCGCCACCACGAGTCAGCTATCGGATTGGTCGAATCACTCACCGGCCCCACATTACCCTGGGCTTGTGTCGCATTACTTCGAGCCCGCCGAACCGGTCGCACCTGATCAACTGCGTGAAGTCGACGTCACCTTAGCGGGGCAGCCAGCCCGCGTGGCGACGGCGGCGGGAGTGTTCTCAAACGGTCGGATTGACTTGGGCACGGCTGTGCTGCTTCGCACTGAGGCGCGCCTAGGCGGCCCGGTTTCAGCCACGGGGCAGCTACTTGACCTGGGCTGTGGCTGGGGGCCGCTGGCTCTGACGTTGGCCCGCTTAGCACCCGCGGCCACCGTTTGGGCGGTTGACACCAACCCGCGAGCGCTCGCCCTAACCGCGCTCAACGCCGAACGGCTGGGGCTCGCCAATATCCGGCCAGCCCTACCTGCCGCCGTTCCAGAGGACGTCGAACTGGACCTAATCTGGTCCAACCCGCCGATCCGGATCGGCAAGGAGGCGCTGCACCAACTCTTGGCCCAATGGTTGGGCCGCTTAGCACCAGCCGGTCGGGCCGAATTAGTGGTCCAAAAGAACCTGGGCGCCGATTCGCTGCGGCGCTGGCTGGACGAGCAAATGGGATTCGAAACCCGCAAACTGGCCAGTGCCAAGGGCTACCGAGTGCTCAGCGTCAGTCGCAAGCGGCCAGGCGACAAGGCTCAGTTTGCCTAGTTTGCCTAGTTGCTCGAACTGATGACCTCACCTTTGGCGACCAATTCGGCCGGGCCGGACAGTTCGACCACATCATCCATCATGCGGACGCGCAGCGTTCCCCCTGGCACGTTGACTGTCCAGGTGGTTGGGCCGGCGGCGCCAGCCCAAGCCCAGGCCGCCAAACCGGCGGCAGCCGCGCCGGTGCCGCAGGACAGTGTTTCGCCCGAGCCACGCTCGTAGACCCGCATTTTGATCACACCGGCCGACTGGTCAACCAGAGCGAACTCGACGTTGGCGCCGTGCTCAGGGGCTGGCACCAAGCGCGGTGCCGCACTGAGGTCGAGCGCCTCCAACTCCTCTTCCGTCACAGCCGCGACTACGTGCGGGTTGCCCACATCAATGCTCAAGGCACCGAGCGGCCGCTCCAACCCAGCCGCAAAGACACGCACATCGCAACCGCGCCGAACCGCCCCCTGGCCACCGCAGAACTTCCAAGTTCCAAGGTCAACCACATAATCCTGGTCTTCGCGCCGAACCAAGACAGGTCCCGCGCGGGTGCCGATCTGGATCGACCCGCCGTCCGCGAGATCGGCCAAGCCCTCATCGATCAAGAAAGCGACGAACACCCGGATGCCGTTGCCGCACATCTCAGCGATTGACCCATCCGAATTGCGGTAGTCCATGAACCACTCGGCGTCCGTGTCCACCGGCGCCCGGGTGGCTCCTAAACTGTCCGCCAAGGCGGCCACTCGAACTGCCCTGATCACACCGTCACCGCCAATGCCGAACCGCCGGTTCGCCAACGCCACCGCCAGGTCCTTGGTCAGTGGGCGTTCGCCCGCCGGGTCCGCGTACAACACGAAATCGTTGCCGGTGCCATGGCCTTTGGTGAAGGCCAACCCCTCCGGCAAGGGGGTCATGTCATAAGGCACTCGGTCAGCATAAGCCAAAGAACGGCAGATTTCCTCATTCCCCGCTCTCTAGAACCGCTAAGAACCTCTTGGATAACAGGTTCCGACCGTGCCCGCGTGGGCGGCACGAAGCGCTGCCGGGGCCTGAACCGGCCGACGCTGCGACACGCGGCGCCGCTAACGGAACGGTTGGTGCCAGGCACCGGCCGTTCCGTTAGCGTGGAGCCCTAGAGTGTTGCAAGACACTCTCTTAGGGCTCGTTCGAACAACGCCGGATCGCCCGCGTCGAGCCAGCGCACGCGGGGGTCGCGCCTAAACCACTTCAGTTGTCGGCGCGCCAAACGCCGGGTCGCCAGGGCGATCTCGGCCTCCGCTTGGTCGGCGGTGAGGCGGCCGTCGATCACGGCCAAAGCCTCGCGGTAGCCAATCGCCCGGGACGCGGTCCGCCCTTCCCGCAAGCCCGCAGCGGCCAAGGCGCGAACCTCCTCGACTAGACCCGCCCGCATCATGCCCGCCACCCGCGCCTCGATCAGCCGGTCGAGTTCAGCCAGGTCCCGCGTCAGCCCCAACATCACTAGGGGACGCCAGTTCGTGTAAGCAGGCAGTTGGGCCCGAAATCTTCCGCCCGTCAGTTCGACCACCTCAAGGGCCCGCACCAGCCGCCGTCGGTTGGCCGGGT
>JAIRNM010000032.1 GCA_031258055.1 Bifidobacteriaceae bacterium | reverse complement strand
AAAGACGTGAAAGTGCCGCTGCGTGTGGCCGTCATGGGCTGTGTGGTGAACGGCCCGGGTGAGCGCGCGAGGCTGATCTCGGAGTCGCCTCCGGCAACGGCAAGGGCCAGATCTTCATCAAAGGGGAAGTGGTCCAAACAGTCCCCGAGGACCAGATTGTGGAAGTGCTCTTGGGACGCGCCAGGGCGATGGCAGCTGAACTGGCCAGCGCTGACCAAGCCGGTTCCAGGGCGGACGCCGATCCGGCCGCAGTGGCGGGCGTCCAGGTGATTGTCGCGGGTCGTTAGCCAGTGATGTGATGGCCGACGCGCGCCTACTCCGGCTGGGGTCGCCCCGGCGCGCGCGGCCGCGCACACTGAGCCGTTCTGAGTACCCGGCGGCGGTGGCCTTTTGCCAGGCCCAAGGCGCTCAAGGGGTCATGGCTGGTCATCGCATAAGCCAGGCCATGTCTTTCCCAGCGGCGGTCGGCGAGGTTTGGGCGCTGGAGCGCCCCGGTGCTCGTCGGCTTGGCCAGGCGCTTCGCTCGGAGCATCTCCAGACCGTGATCTGGGCTGGCGGCAGCGTCATGCCGGTCGGCCTGGCTGAGTCCGCCGCCGTTTTCGCTGCCTTGGCTTTGGAACGCGGCGGTCGGTATACCTCTTTAGTGGGCGATGCCGTCGCCGTAGCTGACCTATGGCGTGGCCTGGAGACGGCTTGGCCAGCGCCTAGGGCCTATCGGGCCAATCAACCATTGCTGGCTCTGACTACGCCAGTTCCCCCGGCTTCGGCTGGCCCGGTCCAAACGGCCTTGCGAACGGCCACGCCTGACCTGCTTAACCTGCTTGAGCCCGCATGCCGCGCCATGTTCACGGAGGAATTGGGGTTTCCGCCGCCGGGACCGCAGGCTGCTTACCGGGCTCATGTCGCTAACCAAATCGAACGCCAGGCTTTGCTTGCTTGGATTGATCCGGCTGGTCGTGAGGTCATCTTCAAAGCTGAACTGGGCGCGACTTGTGGTCCTTGGGTGCAAGTTCAAGGAGTTTGGACTAACCCGGCCTATCGCGGCCAGGGGATAGCCAAGGCGGGCATGATCGCGCTGATCAACCACGCTTCCCAGCGCGGCCTCACTCATGTCTGCCTCTATGTCAACGACTTCAACTTGCCCGCCCTAGCGGTCTACCGCGCTGTCGGTTTCCATCAAGTAGGCACCTGGGCCACCATCATGCTCTAGAGCGCGGTCACTGTGACGCTGCTGTGATCACATGCTGTGATGGCAGACCTGTGACGCCAGCCCGTCTTGACTAACGGGGGGGCGTTATCGTGCTCAATCAGAGCCGCTGTCTGTCGAGACGGCCGGTCCCCAAGACTCTATTGCTAGGAGCGTCAACATGATTACGAGCTTTCCCTTGCGGCATCGGATTGGCGCTTGCGGCGCTGCCTTGGCGGCGGCGTTAGCTCTGGCGGTGTCCCTACCGGTCGGTGCTAGCTTCGCGGAGGGAGATCCTTCGACGGATGCGGTGGGGGGCGATGCTGCGGTTGGCGATCCAACCGTAGCTGTGTCGAACGTTGAGGTTCTACGCACTGGTGAGGACGAGTATGTGATCACGCTTGACTTGAGCGGAGACATGGGCTGGGCGGAAACGCTGGACCTATACATTTGTGACTCAGATCGCGGCTGCTTTGCGCGTTTTCTTGAACTCGGTCATCACGAATTGGGGCCGTTCGCCGTGGGCGGTGTAACGGAGCTCGAACTCTCGCTCTGGCCTTGGACGTCGGACCCTGACCACGAGGGTTACGAAGTGTGGTCCGGCGTGTTTCCCATTCCAGCATGGGAGCCGCAGACCGGTTCCGCCGACATCATATCATTCAGCATTAATGGTGTTCCCGGCCTAGTTTACGGTGAGAGCATTCTTGTCTTCTTGGCCCCCGGGGCAGACGTGACCAGCGTGGAACCTACCATTACGACCAGTCCAGGTGCCACCGTTACGCCGACCGGCCCCCAGAACTTCACCAGGACGGTGGAGTACATAGTCACTGGTGCGGATGGAACCACCACTAAGACCTACCACGTCTCTGTCGTGGGTGACGTCGCAGAGTTTGGCGAATGGACCGGCAGTGGCTCAGTTTTCACGATGCTCGGGTTTGAAGCGGCGAGTTTCGTCCGGTTAATCCTCAACGGGCAGACGGTTGACCCGGGCAATTACGTCGTCGAAGGAGTACTTGGCGGCTGTGAGATTGAGTTGACTGAGGCATTCTTAAAGTCGCTGCCAAACGGGTCGTACGTGTTCACGGTCGAGAGCCTCAACGGTAGCCTTGAAGTGCCACTGGTAGTCAACGTTTCGCAGACCGATGCTACGCCATCGTCAAGTGCCAGTTCGGGCGCAGCGAAGCCGAAGTTGCCGAACACCGGCATTGGAGACGTGACCTGGCCGGTCGGCATCGGCGGCCTGCTGCTGGTCGTGGCTGGTATTGCTTGTGTGCGCCGCCGCCAGGTGCTGACTCGTACATAGGAACGCCCTGGGGCGACGAAGCCGCAACAGTGTGCCAGTGCCGACCCGGTGCGTCGTCCGTCAATCGAAGTGTCGGCGATGTCTGGCTGCCCGAGCGGTAGCCGGATCCGGCCAGCGTCTCCCGCCACTCTGACGCCAAGCCGGAACGTTGCCCGATGTCGTCTTGTCAGGTCTGGTCATTACGCCATTACCGTGTCAGTGTCGGGTTGTAGGTTCGGTTGTGGTGCTGGAGGGTCCAGTGTTGGTGCGCGTCAAGGAGATGGGCTTGTGATGGATGATGGCGGTCGTCGGCTGTCGCCGACGGGCGATCTGGCGTTTAAGAAACTGCTCGGGTCGGAGGATCATAAGGCGGTGATTCAGGGGTTCATTTCTGATTTCTTTAGCGTTGAGGTGGGGGTTGATGAGATCCGTATTGAGAACCCGTACTCGATTAGCCCGGTCGACGTGATAAAGGACGGTGAGGAGTTACGTCGGTTGCAGGAGACGTTCCGTGATGTGACGTTGGCGGTGAATGTGGCGGATGTGATCATTGAGATGCAGTTGCATGTGGGGAGGTTTTTCACTCAAAGGTCAGTGTATTACTTATGTGATCGGTTCGTCGGTCACTATAGCAAGACAGTTGTTGAGGGGGAACGTGGTTTGGATTACCGGTATGCTCCGTTGCGACCGGTTTACGCATTGAATATTGTGGGCGAATCGTTCCGGGACGGTCCGAACGCGTTGCATATGTTTCAGTTGTTTGATTCGGTGTTGAAAGAGGCGATGGTGCCGGATTTGCTGCGGGTGGGCTATTTCGAGTTGGGTAAGACCGGTGGGTTGAGTCCGGTTCAGCGGCTGTGGCGGGACTTTTTGTTGAGTGGTGAGGCTCCGGTTGGGGCTCCTGGTTACATCGTGGAGGCCGCTAAGATGATGGAGTACGTGAACTTGGGGAGGGAGGAACGTGACATGGTTGATGTGTTGGAGAAGGCCAACGCCACCTGGGAAGCCCAAATCCTCTACGCCGAAGACCGGGGCTTTGAGAAGGGCCGTGAACAGGGCAAGGCAGCGGAAGCTCGGCTGGTGGCGGGTCGGATGCTAGCGCGGGGTATGGACAGAACCACGGTTTCCGAGGTCACTGGTTTGAGCCTGGACGAACTCGGCAGGATCAACGCCGATACCTGACCTAGCCTAGGTGCCGAAGACGCCGCAAGGTGGACGGCATCGGGCAGCGGCGCACGGCTGGGCTGGAACGGTCGGTAAGGTGTAGGGCGTGCTGCGGATGACGAAACTGTTTGTCAAGACCCTGCGTGAGGACCCGGCCGATGCCGAAGTGGACTCGCACAAGCTGCTGGTCAGGGCCGGTTATATCCGGCGCCAGGCGCCTGGAATCTACGCCTGGCTGCCGCTCGGATTGCGTGTCCTGGCGAAAGTCGAGCGGATCGTGCGCCAAGAACAGGACCGGATTGGCGGACAGGAGGTTCGCTTCCCGGCCTTGCTGCCAGCTGAGCCGTATCAGGCGAGCGGGCGTTGGGTTGATTACGGACCGAATATGTTCCGTTTAGAGGACCGCAAGGAAGCGCCCATGTTGCTGGCGCCGACGCACGAAGAAGTATTCACCTTGCTGGTCAAGGACATGTGTTCGAGTTACAAGGATCTGCCTTTGATGCTCTATCAAGTTCAGACCAAGTATCGGGATGAAGCGCGGCCGCGGGCGGGTCTGTTACGCGGCCGCGAGTTCGTCATGAAAGACGCCTATTCCTTCGACGTCGATGACGCCGGGCTAGACCGGGCTTATGAGGCGCAGCGTGAAGCCTACCAGCGGACATTCGACCGTTTGGGTTTGGATACGGTGATCGTGTCGGCCATGAGCGGGGCGATGGGCGGGTCGCGCTCTGAGGAGTTCTTGCATCCCACGCCGGTTGGCGAAGACACCTACGTGCGCTCAGCCGGGGGCTATGCCGCCAACGTCGAGGCGGTGGCAACGGTCGCGCCGCCACCCCGTCCAATCGAAGGGCTGCCCCCGGCGCACGTCGAGCCCACTCCCGGCACGACCACCATTGAGACGTTGGTCGATGCCGCCAACCAAGACCAGCCGCGCGCCGACGGCCAGCTTTGGGCCGCCGCCGACACCCTGAAGAACGTGGTCTTAGCTGTGACTCAGCCCTCCGGTGAGCGAGGGCTGATGGTTGTTGGCATCCCTGGTGACCGGGACGTCGACCCGGTGCGTTTGGCTGCCGCGGTCTTCCCGGCCGAGGCGGAACCAGCCACGGACGAGGACTTCGCGTCCCACCCGGAATTGGTGCGCGGCTACATTGGCCCGGCGGTGCTGGGCGCGAACGCGCCCGATCCAGCCAAGGCCGTACCGTACTTCTTGGACCCCAGGGTGGTCGCTGGAACCAGTTGGATTACCGGCGCCAACGCCGTTGACCAGCACGTTTTCTCTTTGGTGGCGGGAAGGGATTTCTTGGCGGCTGGCCAGGAGGGCCAGCCAGTGATCGACGTGGCTGAGGTTCGCGCGGGCGATCCGGCCCCGGACGGTTCGGGGCCGTTGGAGATGGCCCGGGGGATCGAACTGGGCCACATTTTCCAATTGGGCCGCAAATACGCCCAGGCTCTCGACCTGAAAGTCTTGGACCGCAATGGCAAGCTGGTGACGGTCACGATGGGCTCTTACGGCATTGGCGTGACCAGGGCGGTAGCGGCCCTAGCGGAGAAGTACCACGACGAGCGTGGCTTGATCTGGCCCGTCCATGTCGCACCCGCCCACATTCACGTGGTGGCGACAGGCAAGGATCCCGCCATTTTCGCTGCCGCTGACGACTTGGCGACCAGCCTCGAAGAGACAGGCCTAGAAGTCTTGTACGACGACCGCCTGGGTGTGTCCGCTGGGGTCAAATTCGCAGACGCTGAGCTCTTAGGCGTGCCGTACATTTTGGTGGTCGGACGTGGCCTGGCCAGCGGCGTGGTCGAGTTCCGCGACCGCCAAGCCGCCACCGTCCTTGAACTGCCTGTGGCCGATGCCGCCACCGTCACCGCCGCCACCGTCACCGCCGCCCTCCAGTCCAGTTAACGCTCAAATCGGAACACCGTGCCTGGCACCAGGTGTTCCGGTGGGTGCTCCCAGCGGCCGGGGCTGGTTAGTCGAGGAAGGGCAGGGCGGGGAGGGGCGCGCCCCAACTGGCGGCCTCTAGCAGTTGCCAGGTGACCATTCGGTCAGCCCCGGAACTCATCGGTAGGGCGGCATAATGGCTGGCCAAAGCTAACTCCACTTGGCCCCAGCGGTCAGCGGCCCCCTGACGGTCGGCTGGTCTTTCGCCTTGTTGGTAGGCGGCCCGGCGGGGATCGTCGCCAGCGGCGAGGGTAGCGAGGGCCTGGCCGCGGTCGCGGTGGAGGACGGCGGCGGCTGATAGTTGCTCTTGGAGGTCGGCATCGGGCACGTTGGCGGCTAAGAACTCGCCGACGAAACCGGCCTGGTCTTCCGCCAAAGCGAGGTCCGCCAACTGGGCTGCGTCCAGCGAAGCCAAGTCTTCAATGGTGGGGAGGTCCTCGCGGACCGGCGTGTCGAACAAAATCACTTCATCAACGGCGCTGGCCCGGGTCAAGGAAACCAGGACGGCATCCCCAGACGAACCGGCCAGCCGGACGGACAAAGCCCTCACTCGCGCCAGGCCGCGCCGCAACTCAGCGGGCTCGCAGTTGGAGGCAGCTACCGCGTCAGCGGACCCGTTCGCACCCAAATCGGGGTTGGCCGCATGAACGGCTGAGGACCAAGCCGGTGCGTGAGCGGCCAGGAGCGCTAGTCCCTCGGCGGACAGCCCGGCCGGAGGAGCGGAGGAGCAGGATGCTGCCCGCGGCCCCAGAGTGGTCAGTGCAGCCGCGAGGTTTTCCATGTCGGAGGCGGCGGCTTGTTCAGCCGCCGAGGGTTCTTCGGAACAGGCGGTGCTGGCGCCGATAAGCGTCGCCAGGCAGGTGGCGGCCAGGACTCGTCGCCAAAGAAAACAGCGGCCTGCGGCGGTTCGGTGTGATTTGGGCATCGGATTCATCCTGCCAGTTAGTAGACTCGTCGCCAAAGTCAGAAACACAACAGAAGACCACAAGTGAAAAGGCCCCACAGGGCCAAGTGGGGAGGCGGACCGATGGACATCAACATGGCGGAGCTGCGATCTCTGGAAACTGAGCGCGACATTCCACTCAGGGTATTGATTCCGGCGATCGAACAAGCGATGCGAACGGCTTATGAGCGAACGCCCGGAGCCCAACCTTTTTCACGGGTGGAACTAGACCGCAAGACCGGCCATGTGACTGTGTGGGCGCAAGAGCGGGACGAAGAGGGCTCCTTGGTCCGCGAATGGGATGACACGCCCAGAGACTTCGGCCGGATCGCGGCCGCGACCGCGCGCCAGGTCATTGTCCTGCGCTTGCGGGACGCCGAAGACGCCCAAGTCGTCGGCACCTTCCAAGCCCGCGAGAATGACATCGTCACCGGCACAGTGGTGGGAATCCGCGACACAAGGGTTGTCCACATCGACCTGGGCGAGGTCGAGGGCATCCTACCGATCCATGAACAGATCCCAGGCGAAGTCCTGACTCACGGCGAG
>JAIRNM010000398.1 GCA_031258055.1 Bifidobacteriaceae bacterium | reverse complement strand
CCTGTACGAAAAGACACCCCGGCCGGCAGGCGGACAGGAATGAAGCGCGCTTTAACCAATATCCTTGTCACAGGCGGCGCGGGTGTTGGATAACCCGTTGGCGTGGATACAAGGGCCTTATGTCGCCCGGACGGGTGGGGTGGTGCGGTTGGATGCGGGGGGTTCTTATTCTCCGTATGGCCAGATTGTGTCTTATGAGTGGGATTTTGAGGGTGATGGGGTGTGGGATCAAACCACCACGGATTGGTGGGTGGATCACCGGTTCACCGAGCCGTTTGATGGTGTGGTCGGACTTCGGGTGACTGACGCGGAAGGTTCGCGGGCGGTTGGTTCCACGCCGGTGGTTGTGTCTGATGATGGTGATTCCATGCCGTCAGAGGTGGATAACTGCCCGGATGTGTACAACTGGGGCCAACAAGACTCTGATGGGGACGGGCTAGGTGATGAATGTGACCCGACCCCAGGGTTGGACGCCTATGAAGGTGACGATGATGGGATGGTGTTCACCAAAGCCGAAGCCGAGGAACTATTAGCCGCCCAAGCGACTCTCCCCGGCGACACTGATCCAGACAACACTGGCGACACCGGCACTACTGGGACCGGCGGAGTTGGTGGCACTGGCGGCACTGGCGGCACTGGTGGTACCGATGGCGGGGCTTCTCCGACCGGTGGTGCGGGTGTTGGTGGGTCTGGTTCTACGGCTGCCGGTTCTGGTGTGGTTGGTTCGTTGCCGGTCACTGGTGTGGTTTCACCAACGTGGGTGCGGGTTGCCGCTCCGGGGTTGGTGTTAGCTGGCGTATTGCTAATCCTCGCTGCGCGTGTCCGGCCGCCGACGCGAGGTAGACACGGCCATGGCTGAAGATACTAGCCCGCTTGATGAGCCGCCCCCCGAGGCATCCGCCGAGACGCCGGCTGGGGCATGGTCGGGCCACGGTCCGAGTCGGCGTGTAAGGGTCGCGGCTGTGGTGTTCGCGTTGGTTGTGGTCCCGGTGTTCGTGTTGGTTGTGGCGTGGAGTGAGGGTAAATGTGTTTGGAGTTGGGGTCCGCAGTTAGGCCCACTGGTCAACGACCCGCTGGCAGATAAAGAACTCTTAGGGTTAACGCTGGTCCATTCTTCGGAACGCCGTGGTCCGCAGCTATCCAACTTGTGGTCTTTCACCCCTGCGTCATGCCAAACTATGGTTGACCGGTCCTTTGAGCCCGGGCCCGGCGGGGCGGTCGCCACCGCTGAAGACATCTTCGAATTCGCCAAAGACAACGGCTGGACCCAGAGTGGGGAAATCTTGCGGAGCGTCGACAACATCATCATAGATATGAGCAAGCCGTACAGCCGGTCCCGGGATAAACATGTGACTATGTCGATTGGCGGTCAATGGGACGACGATCTTTGGGTTGGACTCACTTTCACTTGGGGTTGATTTGGCCCATGCGCCTGGACAACGGCGACAGCCAACCATCCCTCCTGGACGAAATCCATGAGTATGTCGACTGGCGGTCAGTGACAGGACCAGCGTTGGGCAGGCATCAGCTTCATTTGAGGATGACGCCTGCCCGGCGACGAGTTCCGCTGACCCAGGCGAGGACCGGCTGCCGGGACGTGTAATCGCGACTGGTCCCTACGGCATCGGACGCCGACGGCCAAGGGCTCTGTACGCTTTTCGTTATGCCGAACAATCAATCGACTTATGTCGCTCGCCCCTTGGCCGGACTCCCACTCGAAGCAGAACTGGTGGCGATGCGTGAAATCCTGCCTGCCGCCGTCGCCACTCTGAGCCTGGCGGACGGCTCTGGCGAGGTCCAGATCGTCACCTTCCTGCCCGGAATGGAACGTGCCTTCAGACGTCCCGACGGCACTGCTGTAATCGCCATGCAGCCCGCCACACGATCTGACGACCTGTCACAGGATCTAGGAAACGCACTGGTAGCGGCGCTAGAGGCGGAGCCGGGGCAGGGGGCTGAGCCAAGGCCGCTGGGGGAGCCTGGGCCACGCCTGCAAGAACTGGTCGACCCAGCGGGGCCAACCAGTTTCGAGTTGAAAGACTCCTTCGAGTTCTGGACCGACTTAGACCCCGACAACCAAGAGTTGGCCGATGCCGCCGTCCAATCCGCCAAAGAGCTCACCCCCACCGAAACGGTCGGTGACATTTCCGGCGCCTACTGGGCTGAGATAAACGGACGTGAATTCCTCCGTTGGTCGGCCGGGATAGAGGAAGACCGATTACTTGACGCCCTCGCCCGGCTTCAGGCCAAGCGTCAAGCCGGCGTTGTCGAAGGAGCCAAGTACGCTGGCGCTTTCAGGGCGCTCGGATTGGTCATTCCAGTTTGGGAACTGCCGCGCGGAACTCAGGCTGAAGACTTAGCCGAACCGCTGACGGAGTTCCAGGCCAAGCTTGATGCGGCGCTGGCGGACGAATCGCCATTGGACGCCAATGAACGCCGGTCGCGTGCGGGTCTGGTAGCCAGATTCCTCACCCTCCGCTGAACTCAACCCCGCATCCGGAAGCCGGTCCATACGACCTGTTCTGCGGCATCGGCCGAGCGGCGATTCTTCGGCTCGCACCGAGTTAGTGGAAAAGGGAAGTCTGTCAAAAAGCGTTAACCAAGACGGGGTAGTGTTTTGGTATTGGTTTCCCCTTAGGAGTTCTAAGATGGTCGGAGTGAGCGGACAATCGTCCTCAATTCAGCCAGTCGCGGCCGGGCAACGTGTGGCCGTCGTAATTCCCGCCAAAAACGAGTCGGTCCGTATTGCCGCAACCGTCGCCAGCGCCAAGACTATACCCCGCGTCGACTTGATCCTAGTGGTGGACGACGGATCGCAGGACCAAACCCGCGCCAAAGCGCAAGAAGCTGGCGCCGTGGTGGTTCGCCACTCGCACAACCGGGGAAAGTCAGCCGCCATGGAGACCGGCGCCGCCATCATCGCTATGCGGGACGTCGAAGGCGACCCACCCCGGTTGCTCCTCTTCCTCGACGCCGACCTGGGCGACACCGCCGCAGCGGCGGCGCCGCTGATCAGACCGGTGGCCGATGGCGACGTGGACTTCACCGTTGCTGTCTTGCCACCGCAGATCGGCGCCGCCGGATTCGGGGCGGTGGTTCGCCTAGCCCGCAAGGGGATAGCCCGAGCCACCGGGTTCGTCGCCAGAGCTCCGCTCAGCGGCCAGCGCTGCTTGACGCGCGAGGCCTACGAGCAAGCCACGCCCCTAGCGCGCGGTTGGGGCGTGGAAGTCGGCATGACCATAGACCTACTGCGCAAAGGTTTCTCCATCCTGGAAGTCGAGTGCGACCTACGCCACCGCCCGTCCGGCCGGACCGTGCGCGGATTGGGCCACCGGACCGCTCAATACCGCGACGTGATGTGGACTTTGGCCGCGCGCGGCGTCAAACTGGCCGCCTGGTCAGTTGGGCGGAAAGTCAAACAAACAGCGACTCGTGGCCGTCCGCCGGTCCGTCCCCCCGGGGTGTAGAGTTCACCCGCACCAAACCCGCAACCAGGGCTGGCCCCGCCAACAACAAGCCGACCACAGCCACCACCAGACCTGAGTCGTTGATGAGGGAACCGGCCAGCCAGATGGCCGCCAACCCGGTCAACAGCGGCCGCCGCAGCGGCGCTTTGATCCAGGCCTTCGTCTTCAGAGCGTCGAAGGCGCCGCGCCGGGCCAGCCACAGGCAAAACAGCACCAGCACCGTCAAACCCGCGGCCGGTCCGACCGACAGCCGCAGCCACATCATGCCTTTGCGCTCCAGGACCTCCACTAAGCCGCCGCTCATCACTGTGTCAACAAACGCGCCCAGGTGCGTCCAATTGGCTGACCCGCGTCGATGGTCCAGCCAGGCGACCGCCACGCCGACCACTAGACCTGACCCTAGCGCCAGACCGATTCGCTTCCAGTTCAGGCGCACATCCGCCGCCGCCAGCGTCATGATCGCAAATCCGCCGCCGATGCCGACCGCTCCCCCAAAGTCAGCGCCTAACGTTGGCCAGCCGTCGAGCACCAAGACAGCCAATCCGACCAGGGCTATCGGCAAAGCCGTGGCCAGTCGGCGCCCCTTGGCCCACGATCCTCCGGCTATGAGCACACAGGCCAAGGCCGCACCGGTCGAAAGGATCGCGAACACCGCGTTCGGGTAGCCATAGAGCCGTGCCGCCAACAAAGTCTGGTAGGACAGAGGCGCATCGCGGCTGAAGACCCGGCCGATGAATGGGTCTAGCGCCACGATGGCAGCGCTGATCAGCCCAATCACACCGGCCGCTAGCAGCGGCGAGCAAGCCTGATCGCCCCGCCAAAACCTTCGCACCGTCACAGCCAAGCCAGCGGCGACCATCGCTAGGCCTAAGGCGCTTGCCGCCCAAACCGCGGGCGGCAGGGCTGAACGCCACCATGGCACCACGTTCGCCACCAGCCCGGCAGCCGGAAAGGCGGCCGCCGTCAAAGCCGAATACTCCCTCACCCTGGCACCGCCAACCCCAGAACCTCTTGCTACCGGCGCTGTTTCGCTGGCGGTGCGCTGGCGTTTAGTCATGGCTATCAAGGGACCGAAGATCCCGAGCAGGCCTACCAGCACCGTCAGTCCAAAGGTCAAGGGTATCCATTTCCGGGCCGCCACAGCGTGGCGGTCCATGTCGGCCAACCGAGGTTGGATGGACTCGCCTTGATCGGTGGCGTCACGAACCGTCCAAGGGTCGACCGGGCCAACCGGGGCAGGCACGAAGTGCGCCTCAATCACGGCCGTCAGGTCGGTGACCAGGGCCAGGCCCTTGGTCTTGGTGGCGTTCGACTCGATCAAACGGCCGCAGTAATGGGGCCTCCCGTTGACCGTGTGCTCGCCAACCGGCGGATCACAGCTCTGGCCTGGCCCTATAGCCAGGGCTATGCCCATTGCCGGGCTCTGCCAGTCCGCGAGGGAAACCAGGAGAACTTCGGGACTCAGCCCTGGTTCAGCGATTGACTCTGAGTCAGCGGCCTGGAAGACGGCATCGATCCGGCTATCAAGCTCTTCGGGCGTGAGGTCATTGGAGCGGACGCCCACATCCACGACCACTAGCCGGGCGCCTTCGGCGAGGGCGGCGACGACGGCATCGTGCAACTGATTAGGCGTGTCGGCTGATCGGTAAGGGGCGGCTACCTGGCCCAACTGGTCGGCCAGGGCAAGGGCCGCGCCTGGGCCAATAGCCTGAGCCGGGACCTGGGCCTGAGCCAGCCAGCGGGCGAGCGAACCGATCTGGTCGGCGGCGCCTTGAGCACGGGACGCTGCCGTCAAGGCCTGCCAGTTAGGGACTTGGCCGTCCGCCGACTCAGGCAAAGAACCGCAGGCGGCGTAATCGATTGATTGCAGGTCGCTCACCTGCGTCCGGCGCACCGTGCCAATCGTCCGACCGGCGTTAACGGCCAGCCAGCCCTCTGCCGGGCAGGAACCCACCCGGACAGAGCGGTTCAAGAGCCCGGCGGCCGCCGCGCCCCGCTGGAGCTCTCGCCAAATCGTCGGTGTGTCGTCAGCCGAAACGTCCTCCCAGGTGAGGCCGGACGTACCGATAACCACCAGGGGACGTTCGGCGCTCTCATCCGCCTCAGCGATCTCCCCCCCAGCCAGGGTCAGGGCGCTGGCGAGGATCAAGGCCAAGCCAACTAGACCGCCGAACCGCGGACGGGACCGGCCTATTAGCCGCCGCCTGCGCCTCTCACCCGCCCAGTTCTCCATCCCCTTCACCCTAGGACACTGGCAGGGCCGCACGCCCACCGGTCATGCTCTTCGAATCGGCTGGCAGGCGGTGGCGGGGGGGCTATGCTGCCTGATGCCCCTGCAAAACGGCGCTGAGCTTTAGGAGAGACCATGACCGCTTTAGGATCGACCCCTCGCTACGCCTACCTCGGCCCGGCCGGCACATTTACCGAAGAGGCCCTGCACCGAGTCGCCAGCGCTGAGTCAGCCCAGCTATTGCCGCAGATCGACGTCATTAGCGCGATTGAGGCGGTGCGAGAAGGCGAAGCTGATTACGCCGTCGTGGCGATTGAGAACTCAGTTGAAGGCGGCGTCACGGCCGTACTCGACGCACTCGCCGAAGGCGATCCTTTAGTCATCACCAAGGAGATTCTGGTGCCCGTTTCCTTCACTTTGGCGGCGCTCCCCGGCACCACGCTTGAGCAGGTCAAACGAGTGGCCGCGCACCCGCACGCCTGGGCTCAATGCCGCCAGTGGGCAAGGCGGCGACTGCCCCAGGCGGAGCACGTGGTCGCGACCTCCAATACTTCGGCTGCGGCCCTAATGGCGCGGGTCCGGGACGGCGCCTTGGCGGCAGACCTGATCGATTCCGATGCCGCGCTGGTGCCGCCCGCAGCCGTGGAGCACTACGGATTGGCGATCCTCGCCAGCGGTGTGGCGGACAATCCCAGCGCTGTGACAAGGTTCGTGCTAGTGGAACGGCCCGGCCGGGTGCCGGAGCCAACCGGCGCCGATAAGACCACGCTGACCGTGGCACTGCCGGACGAGCGCGCCGGCGCCCTGCTTGAACTGCTTGAACAGTTCTCAACCAGGGGAATCAACCTGACCCGGATTGAATCGCGCCCATCTGGCGACGCGCTTGGCCGCTACCTGTTCTCAATCGACGCCGAAGCCCATGTCAGCGAGCCGCGCATGGCCGAAGCGCTGGTTGGACTGCATCGTTTCTCGCCGCGAGTGCGCTATTTGGGGTCGTATCCGAAGGCTGACTTCGTACCAACCAAGTTGCGGCCTGGCACCCAGGAAGCGGACTACCTTGAGGCCCGCGACTGGGTGGCCCAGGTCCAGTCGGGCGGCTCCGTTTGACACCAGAGGCGGTCGATGGGACGGCATCGGCCGCCGATGCCGTCCAGTCACCCATCTCAGTCACCTTCGCCGCCGGTCAGCGTTCGACAAGCGACCGCCTGTGCCGTCCAAGCACCCTGATCAGCTACGCGCCTGTGGTGGCGGCTGTCAGGCCCAGTCGGCCACCCTTACGCAGAGCGCCAAATGCTCCACCCAGACGTGGAGGGAGCTAGCCCTTCCCACTAACTCGCCGTCAATCTGGATTAGCTGATCGGCTTCGCACGCCACCCGGAAAGACTTCGCTTGGCGGTAAACCATGCGGCCGGAGGCCCAGGCCGGAGTCCAGCGCACCCCGACTGAGTGCAGCACCACCTGCCAAGCCAAGGCCGCCCAACCGACCAGGCCATGCCGGGTCTCGGCCATGGCGAGGTCAAGTTCACCGTCGGCGAGGTCGGCATCGGGCACTAGGTTTAGGCGGGCGGGTAACAAGCCGCAGTTACCGAACATGATCGACCGGGCTGAGACCGGCCGAACCTCGCCGGCGGTTTCCAACATGACCGCGACCGGTTTGTCCGCCAAGTGGTTGAAGCCGCTGATGAAATAGGCGGGCCAGCCCAACCGCCGCTTGAGCACCGAATCGGTGCCGGAAACCATCGCCGCGTCGAAACCGAGTCCTGAGATGACCAAGAAAGCCTCGCGCTCCAGCACCAAGTCACCGGCTGTGTTCCAAGCCGTCAACCGACCCACATCGATCTGGCGGCGCGGGCCGGTCAAAGCGACCTCCAAAGCATCGCGGCTGGAAACCAGCGGCAGCTTAAGATTGCGGGCTAACAGATTGGCGGTGCCGAGCGGCACAATACCCATCGGCACGGCTGACCCGGCCAGCCCGTGCGCCACTGCCCGGACGGTGCCATCGCCGCCCGCCGCCACCACTGTGCGCACACCCGGTTCGCCCGCGGCCAGCGCCGCTTGGGCGGTGCCAGGCGACTCGACAGTAGTTTCTAGCCAGATCGGTTCGCCTAAGCCCAGTTCGCGGCAGAGCGCGTAAGCCGCCAACTTGAAGTCGGTGTATCCAGTCTTGGTCGGATTGGCCACAAAAGCGACCCTTTCTGGCCGGTCGCTGTCACGCCGGTACTGCGCCGCTCGCGCCAATGTCCGCTGGGTCCGCCGCAACCGCACCAAGGCGACCAGCGCGGCGACTCCTCCCGCGAGCCCGACCAGTCCGCCACCAACGGCAACCAGCTCGTACCAATCCACCCACTCATTGTCCACTACACCGGCCCGGCCCATATGGCTCAGTGTGATCTCTGTCACTTTGGCGCATGTGTTTCCCCAGGTAAATTTGCCTTTTCGGAAGACCCATGCTTATGGTGAGAAGACCATGACAGGTCCCCGCCGATGGGGAGCATCATCCTACGGGGGAAGGAAGAAATCATGCGTAAAATGACTCACCGCATCGGCGTAGCCGTAGCAACACTCGGATTGGCCGTCACTGGAATCGTTGGCCTCCAACCT
>JAIRNM010000291.1 GCA_031258055.1 Bifidobacteriaceae bacterium | reverse complement strand
CAACGCCACTACATCAAACACCGCGTCAAAGTCACCGACAACAGCGCCATACTCCAAGTGTTCGTCGGCCCCGCCGAACCCCCCGGACGCCCCTGACCAGGCGAAACATGCCACTAGATGCCATCGTTTTGCATCCAAAACGCGCCATAAACGCGCCATTTCGCCAAAACACTCACAACCTCCTGGGGCTGCAACCCGCGTTTACCCAGGTCACAGCCCCAAAACTGTCGGGGTGGCGGGATTTGAACCCACGACCTCTTCGTCCCGAACGAAGCGCGCTACCAACCTGCGCCACAGCCCGCGGCTGAAAAACAGCCAGCGACCGAGCATACCCGGTCAACGGCCCACCATCATACCGACCAGCACGCATCCCATGGCACAGCCAGCAGCCAGGGAGCCGACCTCGCCCGCAATCCCCAGCACACCGGCCGGCGTGGACGGTGCCGCCCGCACCCCAGGCTCTCAAGCCACCAAGTTCCCGGCCCGGTAGACCCGGACGGGCGTCAAGCCGGCGTCGGTTAGGAGGAGGTCCGCCCGCAGGCCAGCGGCCAAGGAGCCGACCTCGCCCGCAATCCCCAGCACACCGGCCGGCGTGGACGATGCCGCCCGCACCGCCGCCGCCAAAGGCACCCTGCTCGCCCGCACAGTCGACCGGACCACATCGATCAGGTGGGCGGTGCCACCGGCGATCGCGCCACCATCGGTCAGCCGGGCGACTCCATCCGTCACGGTCACCGCCATAGGGCCGAGTTGGTAGGCGCCATCGGCCATGCCCGCCGCTGCCATCGCGTCTGTCACCAGCAGGACAGCACCCGGCGCTGCCAACTTGAACACGTCGGCCACCGTTCTGGGATCCAGATGCACACCATCAGCGACCAACTCAACCGCCATGTCACCGCCAGCGGCTTGGGCCAGGCACTCCAAAACTGGGCCAGGCTGACGGTGGTGGATTGGCCTCATGCCGTTGAACAAGTGGGTCGCCGTCGGCCGGGGCGACCGGGCCGCGCCCGCCCTAACCTGGCCGATGCCGTCGTCATCGGCCCCACTTGCCGACCCAGCCAGCACCGAGTCGGCCACCACCGCACCGACTGGCCCCGCTCCAACTGCCGCAACACCAGCCGAAGAAGCCCGAGCCAGCGCCAAACGTGCGGCCTGGACGGCGCTTCCAAGCTGTTCGGCCGTGCAGTCAGTGTGCCCGAACGACGGCACCGCCCCGACCGATGCCAAAGCCTCGATCACAGACAGCGCCCCGTCACCAGCCGAGGAGATTATCCCTGGCAACTCCGGGGCCACAGTCATAGTGGCGAAGAAGCCCTTAGCAACCGCCGCCACCGCCGTCACCAAGCCTGGATCGGGCGCGAGCATCTTGGCGGGATCTTGGGCGCCACAGCGGGCAGCCGACAAGAACGGCCCTTCCAAATGAATCCCAGTCAACTCTCCCACCTCAGCCAAGGCTGCTAGGAGCGCAGTCTGCCGGAGCAAAGCCTCCGGGCGGTCGGTGACCAAAGAAGCGACCAGCGAAGTGGTGCCATGCCGCCGGTGCTCCATGACGGCAACCAGCGCGTCTGCGGGCGACTCGGCATCCGGGAAGGATTGGCCGCCACCACCATGGCAGTGGATGTCGACCAGGCCGGGCAGAATGAGGCCGTGCCAATGCTCGGCTGAGCCAACCAGAGCAGCGAGCTCACCGGGCGCCGAACCGACCGGGCCGGCGAACCGGATGCGATCTCCCTGGACCGCCACGACGGCATCGTCCACTACTGCGTTTTCCAAAACAGCCCGGCCCCGCAAAGCCCAGGCGCCCTCGGCGAAAGAAAAGGTCACCCCGGCATTGTCGCACCAACGGCACACCGACGGCGCTCACAGCGGGATAATCATGGCTGGAACTGTCCGGTACCCTTCTGATGGTCGGTCAACGCGTACCCCCGCTGGCCCAGCCGACCGCCACCGCACTTCCGAGCGAGAGGAACTACTGTGCCAGGAATCGTGCTTGTCGGCGCCCAATGGGGCGACGAGGGGAAGGGCAAAGCCACCGACTTGATGGGCCGCGACGTCGACTACGTGGTCAAGTTCAACGGCGGCAATAACGCCGGCCACACGGTGGTGATCGCGGGGCAGACCTATGCCCTTCATCTGTTGCCGTCCGGGATATTGACACCAGGAGTCACGCCGGTGATCGGCAATGGCGTGGTGGTGGACCTGGAGGTCCTGTTCCAGGAGTTGGCAGCACTGGAGAACCGAGGGATTGACATCTCGCGGCTAGTCCTCTCCTCGAACGCGCACCTGATCCCCAGCTACAACCGCACTATGGACAAAGTGACGGAGCGCTTCCTGGGCAAACGCCAGATTGGCACCACCGGCCGGGGGATTGGGCCGACCTACGCCGACAAGATGGAGCGGGTCGGTTTGCGAGTCCAAGACTTGTTCGACTCGTCCATCTTGCGCCAGAAGGTCGAGGGCGCCTTGATGCGGAAGAACCACCTGCTGGTCAAGGTTTACAACCGGCGCGCCATTTCCGTGAATGAAGTCGTGGACGAACTTGAGTCCTTCGCCGATCAGGTCCGGCCGCTGGTGGCGGACACCGCCCTGCTTCTGAACAAAGCGCTGGATGATGGCGCGACCGTCTTGTTCGAGGGCGGACAAGCCACCATGCTGGACGTGGATCACGGCACCTATCCGTTCGTGACCAGCTCTAACGCCACTGCTGGAGGCGCCTGCACGGGCACCGGCGTGGGACCTAAACGGATCGACCGGGTGGTCGCCGTGATCAAGGCGTACGCCACCAGGGTGGGCGCCGGCCCGTTCGTCACAGAGTTGGACGATGCCGACGGCGAACGCCTCCGAGACGTGGGCCACGAGTATGGGGTCACCACTGGCCGCCCCCGCCGCTGCGGCTGGTATGACGCTCCGGTCGCCCGCTATGCCGCCCGCATCAATGGGGTGACGGACTTCGTGTTGACGAAGCTGGATGTTTTGACCGGCTGGGACCGGTTACCTGTTTGTGTCGCCTACGACGTGGGCGGCACAATCCATTCCGATCTGCCCGCTTCCCAAACTGACATTCATCACGCCCGCCCAGTCTACGAATACCTGCCCGGCTGGGATGAGGAAATCTCGCGTGTTCGTTCCTTCAAGCAGCTTCCGCCGAACGCCCAGACTTACATCAAAGCGATCGAGGAGATGTCAGGCGCCCGCATCTCAGTCATCGGGGTGGGCCCATCGCGCGATGCGATCATCCAACGCCATCCCCTGATCCCTTAGTATTCGCGGCCTGGCTTGGAACGATCCGCATCTCGGGAACCAGGGAAGCGGCCTGCTGGTCGAATGTGGCCGTGTGGAAGCATCCGGCGCGCGCCCCCAGTTCGGCCACCAGCGCGTCCGGGAAGTCGCAGCCGGTCTGACGGCTCAAAGCCACTGCCGCCACAACGGCGGCGTGCTCTTGGAAACGCACCTCGTCCAGTCCCGCAAGATCGCCCACCACGTACAGCAGCGCCGCCCGGTCATAGCCGTAGCGGCGCGAGGACAGTGTCCAGACCGCCTCGACCAGCGTCACCAGGCTGATGAAGGCCGGATCGGCCGCCGTCCGCCCGGCTAGCAGGTCGCGCGCTACGGGCGACTGGGCCGGATCGTCGCCCGTCAGGTGGCGTACCAGCACGTTAGTGTCCAAGCCGATCACGATGCCGCCTCGCCAGCGGTCGGCAGCGCTAAACGGGCCTCCTGCGGCGCCGCTGCCATAGCTGGCGCGAGCCCTTGCCGGGCGATTCGCTCGTCATCGGCCGCCAATTCCTCCCCACTTGCCTGATCCATCTCATCAAGAGCGAGTGATCTAGCGGTACGGGGCAGGCTGCCATACAGCTCCGTCAGCGACCGGCGCCGAGGTACCATCCCAACTCCTCTTCCGGGCAGCCGGAAAAACTCGACCTTAGTTCCCGCCTCAAGCCCCTCCGCTTGGCGAATCTCGACCGGGATTGTCACCTGGCCCTTACTTGTAACCGTCCCTAGCGCCATACCACTCAGTCTCCTTACTTTATCTAGGCTCAGCTTACCGCGGCGCGGCCCTGTTTGCGAGCGGAGCGACGGCTCCGGCAATGGCCCTCGCAGAATCGGAATAAGCTATAGCGCGGGGGTAGACCGTTGGTCAGCCGCTAGGACCGTGTTGACGTAGGCGGCGCGAAGCGCTGACCTTAGGAAACGCGGCAAGAAAGCACTGCCGTGGCCTGAACCGGCCGACGCTGCGACACGCTGCGGCGCCAACGGAACGGCCGGTGCCTGGCACCAACCGTTCCGTTAGCGGCAGCCTAGGAAAGTGTTGTTCGACACTCTGCTGGACCTGACCCGACGGGATCGGACAATGGCTTCTGGCGATCTCCACCCCTGCCTCGGGTGTCTGGTGCACCCGCACGGCTATTACGGACCGATGGAAGGTTTTTGAAGACATGACCACTGCTGACACCTCGTTTGCCGCCATCGCGGCGACAGCACCGACCAAGAACGCCAAACTGATCCAGTGGGTGTCTGAGGTCGCTACTAAGACCCAGCCCAAGGAGATCGTTTGGACCGACGGCTCTGAGGAGGAGTGGAAGCGGCTGACCGATGAGATGGTCGCCTCCGGCACCCTCATCCGGCTCAACCCGGCGAAGCGGCCGAACTCTTTCCTGGCCCGCTCGGAGCCCTCCGATGTGGCCCGCGTGGAATCCCGGACATTCATCTGCTCCGAGAAAGAAATTGACGCCGGTCCCACCAACAACTGGAAAGCCCCGGCCGAGATGCGGGAAATACTTGACCGCGTTTTCACCGGCTCCATGCGCGGCCGCACTATGTACGTGGTCCCGTTCTCAATGGGACCGCTCGGCGGCAACATCTCGAAGCTGGGCATTGAGATCACTGATTCGCCTTACGTTGTCATCAACATGAAGATCATGACCCGAATGGGCAGCCAGGCCTTGGACCTGATCACCGAGGACGTTGACTTCGTGCCAGCCGTCCACTCGGTCGGGTACCCCTTGGTTGACGCCGACGGCAAGACCCGCCCCGATGTGGCCTGGCCCTGCAACGATGAGAAGTACATCACGCACTTCCCTGAAACGCGGGAAATCTGGTCCTATGGCTCCGGCTACGGCGGCAACGCCCTGCTCGGCAAGAAGTGTTACGCGCTCAGGATCGCCTCGGTCATGGCCCACGACCAGGATTGGATGGCCGAGCACATGCTGATCCTCAAGCTGACCAGCCCCGAAGGTAAGACCTCGGTGGTGACAGCGGCCTTCCCGTCCGCTTGCGGCAAGACCAACCTGGCCATGTTGGTGCCAACCATCCCCGGCTGGAAGGTCGAAACGGTGGGCGACGACATCGCTTGGATGCGACCCGGCCCGGATGGCAGGCTTTACGCGATCAACCCGGAGGCTGGGTTCTTCGGAGTGGCCCCTGGCACTTCGATGAAGACCAACAAGAACGCCATGCTTTCGATGCTGGAGAACACCATCTTCACCAACGTCGCTTTGACGGATGACGGCGATGTCTGGTGGGAAGGCATGACGGACGAACCACCAGCGCACCTGATCGACTGGCGCGGTAATGACTGGACGCCTGCCTCTGAAACGCCTTCTTCGCACCCGAATTCGCGTTTCACGGCGCCGGCCGCCCAATGCCCAATCATCGCGCCGGAATTCAATGATCCGAAGGGCGTGCCCGTCGACATCATCTTGTTCGGTGGTCGCCGCGCCACCAACGTCCCAGTTGTCAACGAATCGTTGAACTGGGAGCACGGTGTCTTCATTGGCGCGACTGTCTCCTCCGAGCAGACCGCAGCGGCTGAGGGAGCGGTCGGCGCGCTGCGCCGCGACCCCTTCGCCATGCTCCCGTTCTGCGGCTACAACATGGGCGACTATTGGGCCCATTGGCTACACATGGGTGAACTCTTGGGCTCCAAGGCGCCTCGTATCTTCCAGGTCAACTGGTTCCGCAAAGATGCCGCCGGGAAGTTCCTGTGGCCAGGCTTCGGCGAGAATTCGCGCGTCTTGGCCTGGGCCGTCAGCCGCGTGCTCGGCCAGGCCGGTTCGGAGAAGACTCCGATCGGCCAGATTCCGCTGCCCGGCGAATTCGACGTCGAGGGCTTGGACCTGCCCGAAGGCACCTTGGCCCAACTCTTCGCCCTTGATCCAGCCGCCTGGCTGGCCGAGGCCGACCTGACCGAGGAATACTTCGCCCAGTTCGGCGAGCGCCTGCCCGCCGCCCTGACCGGCCAGTTGGTCGCGTTGCGCGAACGCCTCCAGGCCGCCTCGGCTTAGTTTTGCCGCTCCTGAGAGTTGCCCGATGCCGTCTGCCCAAGCTGGGTGGGCGGCATCGGCGCCTCGACCTCCTAAACGTCATCCGGCGCGGAGCGAAGCGGAGCCGCGGGATCTCACCGCGCCGGTTCAATCAAGCTGGGGGACCCGGCCGGTGGCTAGGGCGCGGGCAACCTCGCGCGCGTCTGGAATGGACGGCCCGGCGCCCGCCCGGCTGAGCGAGATTGAGGCTGCCGCCGTCGCCGCTCGAGTCGCCTCGCCCAGGGCGGCGCCTTCGGCCAGGCGGGCAGCCAGCACACCGTTGAAAGTGTCACCAGCGCCGGTGTGGTCGACCGGTTCGACCGGTAAGGCCCGCACAAGCTCAATCTCTTGGTCGGCTGAAGCGACCAGGACGCCTTCGCCGCCGCGCGTCATGACGACGGATGGAACCAGCCGCCGCAGCGCTGAAAGGAGCGGCCCGTCATCCGATGGGTACATGCCGAAATGCTGTTTCGCGAGTTCTCGCGCCCCATGCTCGGAGACAATCAAGACATCGACGTTGTCGAGCAATTCGCGCGGCAGGTCGGTGGTTGGCGCCGCGTTGAGCACGAAGACGGCGCGGGCTTCGCGAGCGGCCTGGGCGGCACGAGCCACGGTGGCGACCGGGATTTCCAGGTTGGCGAGGACGACGCGAGCGCCGGACACCAATTGGCACCCCGGCTCGCCCAACTCGACCCTGTCGTTGGCGCCCTTCACGACGGTGACGACGTTCGCTCCCTCGGGGTCAACCATGACGATCGCCAAGCCGGTAGGGCAGTCAACGGTGCGCACAGCCCGCGTGTCTACCCCAGCGCTGAGCAAGAATTCCTGCAGCAATGCGCCGTCGGCATCGGCCCCCCAAGCGCTCACCAGGGCGGTTGAAACGCCGCCCGCTTTGGCGGCTGCGACGGCTTGGTTGGCGCCCTTGCCGCCGGGGAAGCGCTCTGAGGCGACCGCGATCACGGATTCGCCCGGGTCGGGCCAGTGCGGCACCCCCACTTCCAAGTCAACGTTGGCCGAGCCAACGACTACCACTCGAAAACCCTCGGACGGGGCCTCTTTCGCCATTTGGCGTCTCCTTCGATTGGTCCTGCGGAAGACAGTCGGGCGTCCGCGCCCCTCTGCCAGAACAAGCCTGCCACAATCCGGCCGCCCCCAACGCCGAGGCGGCGCTTTCAGTGCGCGATATCCTCACAGCCGCCACGCGTCGGCCCAACATTGGCGTTGCCATCTTGCGGGCGGCACAAGACTGCGGGGGCATTGACGGCCTCGCGGTACCCAAGCGCTCAGATCCCGCCCGGGCGGTGGATTTCGAGTGATCGTTCTAGACACCTATGTGATCTCGGAGGCAGTCCGCCCAAGACCCGACCCGCGGTTCGTCGCCTGGCTTGAGGCCGCACCAGACGACCTGTCCATTACCACTTGTCACCCTGGCCGAGTTGCTGGCTGGTCTTCGCCGCCTGCCGGAAGGGCGCCGCAAGCAGGCTTTGAGTGCAAGTGTTGAGGCCGCGATCCGGCCTCACCGCGAAACCCGGTCAGTGCTGCCGTTCAGCGCCGACGCGGCCAGCCACTACGCCGACATCCTGGCCACGCGAGAAAGGGTTGGGTTGCCAATCGCCATGGCCGGCGCCCAGATCGCCGCTATCTGCCTGGCCCATGGCGCCACCTGCGCCACCAGGAACACCGCCGATTACGCCTACACCGGAGTGAAACTGGTCAACCCCTGGACCGCCTGAACCCGCCTGCGCGGCGGCATCGCCCCCTCCGCTGGCCTGTTCCAAAGCCGAGCCAGCGTGAGGTCATCCGTGAAGACCAAGGAAATCAGCCTCGGCAGCACCGAGCCGGGCTCCGGCGGATACAGCAAATCCTCAGACCGGACTGGTTCACGCGCTATTGCACCAAGCTACCGCCCGCTCCCAAGCTCGCCCGGGCACACGCGCATCGGCAAGGTCGATTCAGGTATGGCGGTAGACGTCGCGGCGATGGTCAATGGTGACGATCAGGATCTCCACGGTCGTGTCGTCAATCCGGTAGATGACGCGGTACTCGCCACGTCGCGCCGACCAACTACCGGTTAGTTCGCGGCGCAACGGTCTACCTACTCGCTGGGGGTTGTTCGCCAGCGGGCCGACCGCGAATTCCCACACCGCAGCGGCCACCTTCTCCGGCAGCTCACGAGCCAGCTTGCGACGGGCGGTCGGCGACCAAATAACCTGGTAAACCATCAGTCCCGGGGGAAGCGGTCCAGCGGTGTGCCGAGCCCGGCGTCTAGTTCGGCCTGCGCCTGCGCGATCTCGGCCATCAACGATCGGTCGGACAGGATCGCCAGGGTCTCATCCAAGGACTCGAGTTCGTCGGGTGAGACCAGGACCGCGGCGGGCACGCCGTTCCTGGTGATGGTGATCCGCTCGTGGGTGGCCTGCACCGAGCCGACGTACTGCGACAGCCTGGCTTTTGCGTCAGCCAAATGAACTGTTGCCATAGTCACAATTCTAGTCATAACGCCAAGCTGCGGACAAACGTCCTGGCCCTCCCAAGCGGATTCGTGGCTCCGCGATTACCGGATTCGAGGCCAAGTTTCGCCGGAACAACGGCCAGTCCGGAGCTATGCCCGGACCCCGCGTGCTTAACTGTCACCGCCTAGCTGGGTGACCACCATCGAGGCGGATACCTCGTCCGGGTTGTCGGCGCTGACAACTTTCCCGGCTTCCCTATCAGCCGGCGCCGCGACTGCATCTCCGACCAGCCGCTCAGTCGGCACATACGAGTCGTCGTCTATGACGATCGGGTGCCCGTTGATGAACCGCCGCAGGTCGTTGACTATCAAGGTGGTGAGGGAGATACCAAGTGCGTCCGCCCGGCGCCGGGCCGCTTCTTTCAGGTCCTTATCGATGCGGATGGTGAGCGAGGAGAGCGTCTGTGCCATTATCCAAGTGTTGCGCGTTGCACGTGCAACCGTCAATGGTCCTGTTCGTAAAGACGGGGGATGGGCTTGGTCAGGCTGGCGCCAGGACAGCCAATCCCAATTCGTTCGCAGCACGCGCCATCCGATCGTCGTAGGTAACGACGGCTTCCAAGTCCGAACCAAGCGCTATCGCCGTCGCCAAGTGAACGGCATCGAGCGTTCTGAGCGTCGTGGGCTTAAGCCGACCAGCGGCCTCAAGGATGGAGCGTGATTGCGTGACGAGGTCGATTTGCTTCAGCGTGGCCTGGGCCTGCGCCAGCCGCTCTGGCGCCCCTCTCGCGACCGCGCGCAGAAGCTCAGCAACAATCAACTCGCTGGACGCCACCACCGGCCCCCGCGGTACCACTTCAACAGTGCCTTTGTCTCGGCTTCGGCGACGACCAGCTTCACGAGCGCTGATGTGTCAACGTAGAAACGCATGTCACCGCTGCTCTTCCCGACGCATCGCCGACAACACTGGAGTCAAAGGTGAA
>JAIRNM010000287.1 GCA_031258055.1 Bifidobacteriaceae bacterium | reverse complement strand
GCGTCAATCCGCTTGCGGTGACCGCTCCGGTGCCTTACTTCGAGGTAATCGGAGTTGGCCACTTCAAGGGTGCCGACCGTGTCGGCGTAGCCGCCCTCCGGTAGGCGCCGCCTGATCGTGACTCGCACTCCCAGCGGCCAGCCCAGCCAGATCGGTTCTCCCGCCATTGGACCAGACTAACCCTCGGCCTCCCCGCCAGCGGCCAGGTCGGCGCGAAGGCGCCCAGCCAGATTAGGCTTAGTCCCTGTGACTTACGTGATTGCCGAACCCTGCGTGGACGTGAAGGACGGGGCCTGCGTGGACGAGTGCCCGGTCGACTGCATTTACGAAGGCGTCAGGTCGCTCTATATACAGCCCGACGAATGCGTTGATTGCGGCGCTTGTGAGCCGGTCTGCCCCGAAGTGGCCATCTTCTACGAAGATGACGTGCCTCCAGAATGGTCAGCCTTCGCGCAGGCCAACGCCGATTTCTTCGGTCAGATTGGGTCGCCTGGGGGGGCCGCCAAAACGGGACCGCAACCCTACGACGCGCCGTTGGTGGCGGCCTTGCCGCCTGGGGCCTGAAACCAGAGCAGCTATGGGATTCGACGCGAGCGCCCTCCCAGTCTTCCCTTGGGATCTCCTTGAGCCCTACAAGCGCCAAGCTCAGGCCTGCCCGGATGGGTTGATTGACCTGTCCGTTGGCACGCCGGTTGATCCGACGCCGACTGCGCTCCAGGAAGCCTTGTGCCAAGCCGCCAACGCACCCGGTTATCCGGCCACCATCGGCACCGAGGACTTGCGCTGCTCCATCGTCAACCATTACGCCCAGCACCGCGCCGTGCCCGATCTGCCAGTCACGGGTGTCCTCCCCACGATCGGCTCGAAAGAGATAGTGGCCCAGCTACCGTCGTTGTTGGGTTTAGGGGAGGGCGATGCCGTCGTCCACCCGGCCGTGGCCTACCCCACCTACGACATCGGCGCCCGTTTGGCTGGGGCCACGCCGGTGCCAGCCGATTCTCCCAGCCAGCTTCCCAGTGACCTGACCGGGCGCGTGAAGCTGGTCTGGCTGAACAGCCCCTCCAATCCGAGCGGTCTTGTTGCCAGCGTCGAGGAAATGGCTGTTTGGGTGGACTGGGCGCGGTCGAACGGTGCCGTGGTCGCCAGCGACGAGTGTTACGCCGCTCTGGCTTGGGACGAGCCGTGGGCTTCGAATGGTGTGCCGTCCATCCTGGATAGGAGAGTGCGGGGCGACTCGCTTGACGGCGTGTTGGCCTTGTATTCGCTGTCTAAACAGTCCAACGCGGCCGGTTACCGAGCGGCCTGGCTGGCGGGCGATCCGTCACTCCTCGGGCGCATCGCGGGCCTGCGCAAACACATGGGCATGATGATGCCTGGCCCGGTTCAGGCGGCCATGGTGGCAGCCCTAGCAGACCAGTCATCGGTCGAAAGCCAACGGAAGGTCTACGCGAGACGCCGACGGGTGCTGGCGGACGGCATCGGGCAAGCTGGCTATCTGATTGAGGGTTCTCAGGCTGGGCTCTATCTCTGGTTCACCACGCCGGATCGGCAAGACTGCTGGCAGACGGTGGCGGACCTGGCCTCACTCGGGCTGTTGGTGGCACCGGGTGCTTTCTACGGTGAGGCCGGACGGGCGCATGCGCGAATGGCGCTGACCGCCTCCGACCAAACCGTGGCCGAAGCGCGAGCACGCCTCATCGGCCTATAGGCCAGCGCCCAGACCAGGCGACGGACTTGAACTGAGCTTGCCACCGACCGCAGCGAGATGGATTCATGTTCAAATGCAAGCCGGAGCCGCCCGGGCCAGAGGTTATCCTGCGCCGCTGGTGCATCCCATCAATTTCGGCCTTTGGGAACTGGTCTTGATACGAGTTGGCTCTACGTGAACCGTGACGGCATGCGCTTTTGTACGGAAGTCGCATACGAGCCTACCGTCGGGGCAATTGTGATCACCCCGCCCGACCACCGGCCGCGGAACGGTTTGGCGGGGTCGAAAGACGCTTCGGAGCCGACCAAGAGCATGGTCAAGGCGAACAGGGAGCTACCTGTACCCAATCTGGGTGTTGTAAAGGTCCTCGATGGTCGCTTCAGGGCCAAAGCCGGCGGCGGTGAGGTGCTCCCCGGTGTCCTCGCACACCGCCGCGATGGCGTTGCGCCGCCAAGGGTGTGCCTTGACCCAGGTGCCGAGCCGGGAGAGGGTGTTGACCACGGCCTCGCCGGTGTGTTCGTAGGCCCAGGGCTCGGAGAGGCGAGTATATTCACCAATTGCGTAATGACGGAAGCGTTACGGAGGCCTATCATGTCCGTGTGACACAACTTGCTCAAGACCGTGGCCGTCGTGAAACGGTCAATTTGCGGTGGCGTGCCCAAGACCGGCAACTGATCGACCGAGCGGTATCCGCTCGGGGTGGCACACGGACCGATTTCATTCTCGAAGCGGCACGCCAACGAGCCACCGACGTGTTGTTGAACCAGGTTTACATTGAGCTTGACAGCGACGCCTTCGCGGAGTTCGTGGCTGAACTTGAGCGGCCACCAACTACCAATGCGCGATTGGCGAAAACGTTGGCGACACCTGCGCCGTGGGAGGAGGATTGAGCCTGACGCCTCCGCGTCCGATCAATCAGGCTGATAACACCGAATGTTTCGACTCGGGCGTGGAAACTATGGATGCGTGGCTGCGCAGGCGCGCCATGGCCAACGAATTGTCAGGCGCTTCGCGCACTTTCGTTGTCATGGAAGGCGACGTGATACGGGCCTATTACACGCTCGCGGCGGCCTGTATCGCCCCGCGGGACACCACCGGGCGGATCCGCCGCAACATGCCAGAACCGATCCCGGCCGTGTTATTGGGGCGCTTAGCGGTCGATCGTCGCTGCCAAGGGCAGGGCCTGGCACGGGCTTTAGTCCGCGACGCCGCCTTGCGGACGGTGGTTGCCGCGCAAGCAGTGGCGGTTCGCTGCTTGATTGTTCACGCGCTGTCTCCCCAGGCCGCCGCGTTCTGGGAACATTTGGGCTTCACGCCTGCGCTCCGTGATCCGCTCTTGTTGTCCATCGGCCTGTCTGACATCGCGGGCAACAGCGGCGGCCTTTAGGGAGCAGCGGAGTGGGGCTATGCCTAACGAACGGCATAGGCCAGGTAGTCTGGACCCGGCGGTCCGCTGGCTCTGGTGAGGGCCGCGGCTCAAGGCATGGGCCCAGATTTGCTACCACCAACGTAGGGCATAATTAGCCAAAAGCTGTCTAAAAGACTGGTCACGAACTGTCTGACTATAACCAGGAGGTGCATCTATGGCTC
>JAIRNM010000166.1 GCA_031258055.1 Bifidobacteriaceae bacterium | reverse complement strand
TCATCTTTGCGGGCCCGGCCAGCTCCGAGGCGCCAGGCGGCGGTGCCGAAGGCGAGGGCGTCAAGTTGGGTAACAACTCCGCTCGCCGGAGCCGGAATGACCTCCGAGTAGCGGGCTGTTGGCAGCGGCGCGTCCGGATCGCCGCCCTGGGCCAGGATCATGGCTCGCCAGGTGTCCATCGCTTGGCCGGAGGCAATAGCCCCGGCCGGGTCAGCGTCCGGCAGGCCACCCGCCGCCAGCATCTCCCGGGCCAAAGCAAGGGTCAGTTCGACCACATCGGCCGGGCCACCGCCTGCCAGCACTTCAACTGATTCGCGCACCTCCAGAGCGTTACCGATCGTCCGGCCGAGCGGCGCTGACATGTCCGTGACCAAGGCGACACAGTTGGTACCCGCGTCGGCGCCCAATTCGACCATCACGCGGGCCAGTTCCTCCGCCCGCGCTTGATCCTTCATGAAGGCGCCCGAACCGCACTTGACATCCAGCACCAAGTGGGCGGCACCTTCGGCGATCTTCTTGGACATAATCGAAGAGGCGATCAACGGGATCGATTCGACTGTGCCGGTAACGTCCCTAAGGGCGTAGAGTTTGCGGTCGGCCGGGGCCAGGTCAGCGCCAGCGGCGCAGATGACGGCGCCGACCGTTTCCAGGCACCGCATCATCTCAGCGCTGGTCAGGTCCGCCCGCCAACCAGCGATCGACTCGAGTTTGTCCAAAGTGCCACCGGTGTGGCCCAGTCCGCGGCCGGACAACTGCGGCACCGCCAGGCCGAAGGAAGCGACCAGCGGCGCTAGCGGCAGTGTGATCTTGTCCCCCACCCCGCCGGTTGAGTGCTTGTCCACTGTCACCTTAGGCAGACCAGAAAAGTCCATTCGGCTTCCAGAAGCGATCATCGCGCCCGTCCAGCGCGCGATTTCGCGCCGACTCATACCGTTCAAAAGGACCGCCATCGCCAGGGCGCTCATCTGTTCTTCGGCGACCAAGCCGCGGGTATAAGCGTCAATCACCCAATCGATCTGGGCGTCCTCCAACTCAAAACGGTCACGCTTGGCGATGATCACATCGACGGCATCGAACGGTTCAGCCACCGGGTTTTCCTTTCTGGTTCGTCTAATCTTTGGGAGGCCAGCGCTCGACACAGCCCTGAGCGCGGCCCGAGGCGAGAAAACATCACTCCGACAGCTCGCTCCAAGCTTGCGGCAGCATTTGGGAGATGGTCCGCTCGCCTTCCGGGGTGAGCAGCCGCAGGCTGGGGCCACCGTGCTCCCACAGCAACTGGCGGCAGCGGCCGCACGGCGTGATCACCTGGCCCAGACCGTCCACACAGACGAACTGGGCCAAACGACCGCCGCCGGACATATGCAAAGCGCTGATCAGGGAGCACTCCGCGCACAGAGTCAAGCCGTAGGAGGCGTTCTCAACATTGCAGCCAGTCACGACCCGGCCATCTGCCGTCAGCGCCGCCGCTCCCACCACATAACCGGAATAGGGCGCGTAGGCGTGGATGGTTGAAGCCGATGCGTGGCCCACCAAGGCGTCCCAGTCCATATCCGCTTCCATCTTGGCTCCCTAATCAGTCCCAATCAGTCCCAATCAGTCCCGGTAGAAACCGCCCTCAGCCGCCGGTGCCCGGACCTGTCCAACTAGACCGGCAACAGCCAAAATGGTCAACACATACGGAATCATCAACAAGATGTTAGACGGAATGGGCGTGTTCATAGTGCCCATCATCTGCGCCAGCTCATTGGCGAAACCAAATAGCAGAGCGGCCGCGACGGCTCCTTTCGGATTCCAACGGCCCAAGATCATGGCCGCCAAGGCGATGAAGCCTTTGCCAGCTGACATCTCCTTGCCGAAGGCCAAACCCATCTCGACGGTGAAGAAGGCACCGCCCAGACCAGCGATCGAGCCACCCAGGATGGTGTTGCGGATGCGGGTGCGGTTGACCTTGATGCCAACTGTGTCGGCCGCTTCGGGGTGTTCGCCGCACGCCCGCATGCGCAGGCCCCAACGCGAACGGAACAACATCACGTTGAGCACCACGATTAGTCCGTACATCAGGTAGACCAACAGTGATTGGCGGAAGAGGACCGGCCCGATAACCGGGATATCACCCAGCAAAGGGATGGGCAGCTTCGGTAGTTGCATGGCCTTGTTGAGTTCTGGATTGTTGCTCAGCACGGTTGAATACAGGTAGCTGGTCAGGCCCGTCATCAGCACATTCAAGACAATCCCGACAATGATGTGGTCCACCCAATACTTGACCGCGAACAGCGCCAGTAGTGCCCCCACCAGCGCGCCCGCCAGCGGCGCCGCCACCAGCCCCCAATAGGCGGAGCCGCCGACCGAAGCGACAATCGCCGCTAAGAAAGCTCCGAACAATAGCTGGCCTTCAATGGCCACGTTGATCACACCGACCCGCTCGCAGACAAGCCCCGTCAGGGAGCCGAAGACCAGCGGAATAGATAGCGATAACGATGCCGCCAGCAGCGCCGGGATAGTCCAAGTGGCCGGTTTGTCGGCGATCACCCAGACCATGAACGCCAACACCCAGCTAAGCCCGAAAAGGCTCGCCAGCCAGGCCTTTGTCTTATGCCGATTGAGGGCCGAGTAGAAGGACAGGGCCGTCAACGCCATCATCAGGACACACAGAACGATGACAGCGAATTGCGACGGCACCGCGAAGTTGGGCAGTTGGAAGAAGTCGGTCTTCGAGGCGAGCGAGAACTTGGTGCGCGCCGTCGAACCCAGTCCAAATCCGAAACCGCCAACCGCGATCAGCGTCAACAGCCCGAATGCGACCGGCGCTTTGTAGGAGATCGGCGCCAGCGGCGAGGCCAGCGGCTCAGTGGCTGGTCCCTTGGCGGGCGAAAGCAGTGCGCTGGTCATGATTGGCCTCCTTCATCGCTGTCTCCGACCGGTCCCCGGTCCGGCCTTGATTCGGCTTGGCCCGCCCTCAAGTTCGTGGCCAGCTTGGCCTGTGTCGTCTGGCCACCGTCTGCTGCGACTTGCGCTCCGGCCGTTTCGGCTGTCTCGGCTGTTCCAGCGGTTCCGAGCGTCTTCGCCGCCTCGGCCGCCTTGGCCGCAGCTACCTTCTGGCGCCGCACGGCTTCCGGATCAGGTGTCCGGAAGATGGCTCTGACCAGCGGCGGAGCCGCGATCAGAAGTACAATTACGGACTGGAGGACAAGGACCACGTCAACCGAATGAGTGACCGCCTGCATCTGGTAGGAGCCAGCTTTGAGGGCGCCAAACAGCAGTCCGGCCGCCAGCGTCCCAACTGGACGCGAGCGGCCCAACAGCGCCACCGTGATGGCGTCGAAACCGTAGGAGCCAGCCACGTTAGACGTCAGCGACCGCTCGGTCCCCTGAATCTGAGCGGCAGCGGCCAGTCCGGCCAAAGCCCCCGAAATAGTCAGCGCCCAAATGTAGTTGCGCTGTGTGTTGATCCCGGCCGTCCGAGCGGCATTCGGGTTCAAGCCGAGCGCTCGTAACCGGAATCCCATAGTTGATCGTTCCAGCAGCCACCAGACCGCGGCCGTCGCGGCCAAAGCCAGAACAAAACCCAGATGGGTGTTGAAACTAGCGCCAAAGATCAAGGGGAAAGCGGCGTTGTCGTCGATTTGCGGCGTCTGCGGGTTATTCAAGCCTGGCCGGTGAAAAGCGTCAAGCGTCAAAAGATAGGACACCCCATAAAGCGCAATCCAGTTGAGCATGATCGTAACGATCACCTCGTTGGCGCCTGTTTTCGCTTTCAGGAGACCGGGAATAAAACCCCAGATCGCCCCTCCCAATACAGCGCCGAGCAAGGCCACAACCATGTGCAGCACCGGCGGTAGATGCCAAGCGAAGCCAACCCAAGCACCAAGGATGGCGCCAACGATTAGCTGACCTTGGGCGCCAATGTTGAATAAACCGGCTCTAAAGCCGATGGCCAGTCCCAGGCCGGCGAAAATCAATGGCGTTGAAGCGGTTAGGGTGTTCGCCAGCGGCCTGATTGAACGCACCCAGGTGTCGGCATCAGGGTTGAAAATGGCGCCTTTAAACAAAGCGGCGTAGGCGCGGGCTATAACGTCCCAGACCGCGGCTAGGAAATCACCCGGCCGAGCGAAGAAATAAGATACCGAGGCTTGCACTTCTTCATTCGAAGCGGCTATCAAGACCCCACCGACCGCTAACGCTAAGACCACCGCCAGCAAAGACAAAAGCCACGACCCAGCCAGGATTTCTTTCAGAGCCAGGGTGAACCGTCCCGGCGTTGGCGGCGGCGCCGCCCGTTTAGCGGCCGTTTTCGCTGCTTCTTTCTTGGGGGCGGGCGCTTGGGGTAACTCTGGTTTATCGCTCATGGTCCGCCTCCTTTGAAGGTTGGCCGTCGGCCAGGGCCCGCTCCATCGGCACGCCGGCCATCATTAGGCCGAGTACATCGCGCGGGGTGTCGCCCGGCACAATGCCTAGAATCCTTCCCCGATACATGACCGCGATTCGATCGGCCAGGGCCGCGATCTCGTCCAGTTCGGTAGACACCAGCAGAACCGGCGTCCCGGCGTCGCGCTGCGCCAGAATCTGGGCGTGGACGGTTTCGATTGAGCCCACGTCCAGGCCGCGCGTCGGCTGGGCCGCGATCAATAGTTTCAGGTCTTTGCTCAGTTCACGGGCCAGGATCACCTTCTGGGCGTTGCCGCCGGACAGAGTCGAAATAGCGTCTTGGGCCGAGCCAACGCGAACATCGAAAGCCTTGATCTGGGTGGCGGCGTTGCGGGCAATCACACCCACTCGAAGGGCCCCATGCCGCCCGAAAGGCGGCTGGTCGAACTGGTCCAAGACCAGGTTCTCAGCGATTGAAAAAGCCGCGATCATGCCATCGCGGCCGCGGTCCTCCGGCACGTAGCCAACGCCGCTCTCCAGCACCCGCTTGACCGGACGCCCGGCTAACTCCACTTCGTTGAGTTTGATTGAGCCGGTCGTGGGCTTGCGCAAGCCGATCAACGTTTGTGTCAATTCAGTTTGGCCGTTGCCCTGCACCCCGGCGATAGCCAGGACCTCACCGGCTCGAACGTCGAAGGAGATCGCCTCTAGCTCAGTCGTACCGGCGGCGGACAGAAGGCTCAGGTCGTTGACGCTTAAGGCCATGGCGCCCGCCTCAAGCGGCGCCTTGTGCGCCGTTAGATTTAGAGCCCGTCCTACCATCAGGGAAGCCAATTCATTGGCCGATGCCGTCGGTCCAGCCTCTCCCACCACTTTGCCCAAGCGAATCACAGTAATCGCGTCTGCCACCGCTTGGACTTCGCGCAGTTTGTGGGTGATGAAAACAATCGAAGTGCCAGAATCCGCCAACTGGCGCATGATATTCAGCAATTCGTCCGTTTCCTGGGGGGTGAGCACCGCTGTCGGCTCATCTAAGATCAGCACTTTGGCCTGGCGCGACAGCGCTTTGATGATCTCGACCCGCTGTTGCACACCGACCGGCAGATCTTCAACATAGGCGTCAGGATCGACGTCGAAATTGAAGCGGTCGGAGATCTCTTTGACCAAAACCCGGGCCTTGGCTATATCGATGATGTCGCCCCGGTGGGTCGGCTCATGGCCTAGGACTACGTTCTCGGCGACAGTGAA
>JAIRNM010000104.1 GCA_031258055.1 Bifidobacteriaceae bacterium | reverse complement strand
CTTGGGGCGGGCGAGGGAAAGCACCTGGACGCACGCCGGGTCTGAGGCCGTTTGCGGGCGGGTGCTGGCCGATTCAGCCTTGACGGCGCACCTGACCGGGACGGCGACCGGTGCGCCAGTGCGGGTGACACATTTGATGACCGCGGCGGGAAGCTACGCCTATGTTGCGGTGCCGGTGATAGCGGCGCCGGGGACAGCGGGGGCGGACCCGGCGGCGGTCGGAGTCTATGCCGTTGTGATTGATCGCGGGGCGCAGCGGGCCGAAGTCGGGCGTTCCTACCTGCTGGGCTACCTGCCGGTGGGCTTAGGCGCGGTGGCACTGATCGCCGCCGCGGGCTGGTTGGCGGCGGGCCGGATTCTGCGGCCATTGCGCAAAGTCGTGGCCACGACCAAAGAAATCACCTTCGGAGCAGCCGGACAGCCGGACATCGGGCGGCGCCTGGAAGTGGCCGGGCCAGCCGAAACGGCGGAACTGGCGATCGCCATGAATCGGATGCTGGACACCCTTCAGAGCGCCTTCGGCTCGCACCGTCAACTGCTGGATGATGTGGGCCATGAACTGCGCACGCCGCTGACTGTGGTCCAGGGGCATCTCGAGCTGATGGACCACCACGACCCGGCCGAGGTCGAAGCGACTCGCGCCTTGATGCTGGATGAACTAACGCGCATGCGCCGGTTGACTGATTCGCTAGTCACTTTGGCTGCGGACGATGGTCCCGGCTTCGCCAAGCTCGCGCCCTTGGACCTGGCGCCTTGGTTCGATGAACTGGTCGACAAGGCCCGGGGCTTGGGCGACCGCCGATGGCTGGTCGAATGCCGGGATGAGGCGTGGGTGTTAGCCGACCCGCAGCGCTTGACTGAGGCGATGCTGGAACTCGCCACGAACGCGGTCAAGTATTCAGCCGATGGCTCTGTGGTGGCCTTTGGGCTGAGCCTATCGGCGAGTGGGTCGCAGAGGGAGGACACGGGTGCCGGTTTGTTGGCGACTAATGCCGTGGCCGATGCCGTCGCTAGTGCCGTCGCCGAGGGTGTAGCTGGAGGCGTGGTCGGCGCCGTTGCCAGTGGGGTTGCGGGTGTGGTGGCTGGTGGCGTGACTAGTCGCGTGGTCGGCGGTGTCGCGGGTGATGCGTCCGGTGGTGGGTCGGGCGGTGTGTCGGGTGCAGCGCCGCGAGTCGGTCAGGTGCGGCTGTGGGTCCGAGATGAAGGTCCAGGCATTGACCCCGTCCTTCAGTCCCGAATTTTCGAACGCTTCACCCGCGCGAATGCTGGGCGGGTAGGAGTTCGGGCCGCAGCTGGTGGTCAGGTGCGGCCGGGCGCGGGCCTGGGGCTCGCCATCGTCGCTAAGATTGCCGCCGCCCACGGCGGTCAGGTCCAGTTGGAATCGGTGCCCGGCATCGGCTCGCGCTTCACCCTGGTGCTCCCGTCCCTGCCAGATGGGGCTGGCCCAAGTGATGGAGGCGGAATGTGACCCACATCTTGATTGTCGAAGACGAAGAGCGCATCGCCTCCTTCTTGACCAAGGGGCTCAGCGGCGCGGGCTATCATGTGACCTGGGCCGCGAGCGGGGCTGAAGCCCTGGCCTTAGCGCGCGCCGAGACCGTTGACCTGGTCATCTTGGACTTGGGCCTAGCGGACATGGACGGTCTGACAGTGTTGGGCCGCCTGCGTGATGCTGGGCGGACTGTGCCGGTAATAGTCCTCACGGCCCGCACTTCTGTGACCGACACCGTGGCCAGCCTTGAGGGCGGCGCCGACGACTACATGACTAAGCCCTTCCGTTTTGCCGAACTCTTGGCCCGCGTCAAGCTGCGGCTGCGGCCGCTCGGCGCCGCTGACGGTGGCGGTTGCCAGAGGATGGGCTGTGCACCCGGGACCGTCCTCGCCATTGGCCCTGTCCATTTAGACCTCGCCACGCGCCGGGCGCTCGTCGATGGAACAGAAGTGTCCCTCTCCGCCCGCGAGTTCGCCCTTGCCGAGACGCTGATGCGCCGTCCGGGCCAGATTTTCAGCCGTGAGCAGCTCCTGTCTTTGGTCTGGGGCTATGACCACGACCCCGGCTCAAATGTGGTAGACGTCTATCTCAGCTACCTGCGCAAGAAACTCGGAGCGGAGCGAATCGAAACGGTTCGCGGTCTGGGCTTCCGCTGGCGTTCTTGAACCGGCGAGTCTTCCGCCGGGCTCTTTGGCCCGGCGCCAGCCGTGCGCTAGGGTAGAACGCGCTGTTCCGGCGACCTCCCAACTCTCGTCCGGACAGCACCCGCCGCCTTAGCTCAGTCGGCAGAGCGATTCACTCGTAATGAATAGGTCGAGAGTTCGATTCTCTCAGGCGGCTCCGTTTATGCAGGTCAGCATAGGTAAGCGCGTGGCCTAGCCTATGCAGGTGGTGTTCAAGGTGCGCCGTAGGGTGAGCAGAAGGTTTGGAATTGGCCATGTTTAGGTGCTCTTAGAAATCGAAGTCCAGAGCTTGCGCCACTTCGCGCGCTTTGGTGGAACGTCCCGCGTAGGCCATTGTAGTAGCCAGGTTGCCATGCCGGGCGTAAGCCTGGACCGCTGTCGCTGGCTGACCTTGTTCAAGGGCCAGGGTAATCATTGTGTGGCGGAATGTGTGGAATGTGGCCCACTGGAACGATTCGTCACCAAACTTGGCGCGGGCAAACACGCGTCGCCTACGCATGTTCAGGTTACTTATGTCGCGCGGCTTGCGTGAGAGCGGTTCGGCTGGGGACGGGAATACGAACGTGGCGCGCTTGGGCAGGCGCTCGCGCCTTGCTTGAAGCTCGCGCGCCACGTTGAGCGGGAGCGGCATAGTGTCGTTAGATGTTGCCGTCTTGGTGCCAGGCGGGCGCATGGTGGGCGCTTCGCTTTCAAGGTTTAGGTCGGCCCACTTGAGACTAAGCGCTTCCTCGATACGTAACCCAGTCCGGGCCAGGAACCGAACAAGGTCCACCATGTCATGTTTGATAGCTTCCTTATCAGCCGCCACCTGGGCTAACAGTTCGCGTAGCTCATCCTCCGTTAGCGACCGTTTGCGTTCAAGTTTGGCTACACCCGGCGTCGGCTTGTGTGCCGTCTTGATGCCTTTAGCGGCGCTAGAGACAACACTTATCTTGATGATGCCGCCACGTTCCGCTTCGCTGAAAGCGCCGCTCAACACTTTGACAGCGCCCGCTTTAGCGCCCGGCCCGCGCTTGTCCGCCACGGCTTGCAAGTGGGCTCTCAGCGTAGGGACATTGTTCGCTTCAGCCAAGGTCAGCGCGGCAAACTTGCTATACGTGTCCGGCTCAGTGTATGGCCGCGCCCAAGACTGGTAACTGCCCTTAGACCTTGGCTTCCATCGACCACTCGCAAGGTTGGCGTTCAGCCAGTCAGAGACTAGCTGTTGCACCGTGATTGTGTCGGCACTGCTTTTGACCGGCGCCTTGGGCGGGTTGATGCGCCGCTGGTGGTTCGCTCTGAGTACCGTCTCGGCTTCAGGCTTGTTTCTACCAACGCCCGTTACGCGCGGGTTCCGTTG
>JAIRNM010000092.1 GCA_031258055.1 Bifidobacteriaceae bacterium | reverse complement strand
TGTCTCCGATTGGTTCCTGCGTGACCTGCATCGGCGCTTGTATGGCCCGGTCTGGTGTTGGGCTGGGTTGTTGCGCCGCAGGGAGGTGAACATCGGAGTGGCGCCGGAGCTGATCGCCGAGGAACTGCGCGCCAGCTTGGGGACCGTGTTGTGGCGGTGGCGTCACACCGACGATTGGACGGCCCGCCAGTTGGGGATGGCCGTTCACGCCGAGACCGTCCGGATCCATCCGTTCACTGACGGCAACGGAAGGGCGACTAGACTGCTCGGCGACATCGCCTTCGCCGCCGCCCAAGACCGCGGCCAGCCGGTGGAGCTGTTCGACTGGCGGGTTCCCAAACGCGACTACATTGACGCTCTGGTCCGCTACGACCGCAGCCGCGACCCGGCCGAACTCGCGGCGCTCATCCCCACTAGGCCCATCGAATAGACCCCACCCACACCGCCAGGACCGCCTCGGTCCACCGGGAGGGCGGCGGCGTCCCAAGACCGGCCAGCACCACGCCGACCGACGCTGGCCGGTCAGGCCGATCCCCGGCGCACCAGTTGGACCGGCAGGACGACAGACGGCGCGGCCGCCGTCACCGCCGACACGGGTGGTCTAGCGGCCGGCAGCGAGGCGGCCAAGGCGGGCGGCGACACGGTGGCCACCCTAGTCCTCGCCTCCCTGGTGCTGGCCGCGCTGTCGCTTGCCCTCACCCTCCGCTCCCGCCGAACAGTGTTGGAAGGGAAGCGTGGAGTCACGGACGTCCCTCAAAGAAACTCTTGCCCAACGCCGTCCACCGGATTGTGACCGACCCCTCCTACAAAGGGCACCGTCATCTTCCGAGGCGCCAGCTACAAGGGGGCCCAAGAGCCGCTGGTCCCGTCCGAGGCGTTCTGCCAAGACCAGTCCTCCAAGCGCGGGCAATGGCGAGGGCGGCGATGATTCGCGGACGTGGCCACAGCCCGTGGGCTAACCTGGTTCGGTGACCTCACCCGCACGGCCGTCGGCTCTGTCTTCCGCCGATGCCGCCGCGCTGGCCTCGCGTTTCGCCTTGCGCAAGCTCGGGGCCAGGCCCCGCCTGGGTGCCTACACCCGGTCGATTTGGCAGCGCCGTGACTTCACCTGGGAACTGGCCCGCTCTGACGCCTACGGCAAGAATCAGGGATCCTATCTAGGCCAACTCTGGGGAATCCTGAAGCCGCTGTTGCAGGTTGGCGTGTTCTATGCGGTGTTTGGCATTCTGATCGACGGCGCTTCGCGCGGCGTGGCCGACTTCTTGTCTTATCTGGTGATTGGGACGTTCCTGTTCGAGTTCATCGCCTCCGGGTTGAACAACGGTGGAAGAGCGATCGCGTCGAAGGTCAAACTGGTCCGGGCGCTGGAGTTCCCGCGCGCGGTCCTGCCGATCTCAGTGACCCTGACCGAGATGATCATGATGTGGCCGGCTTTGGTCATCATGTTGGTGATCGTGATGGCCAAAGGGCACCGCCCCACCTGGTCCTGGCTCTTGTTGATCCCAGCAGTGATCTTGATCTATATGTTTGTGCTGGGCTGCGGTTTCTTCTTGGCGCGAGTCGTCTCCGCCACCCCGGACCTGGGCAACTTGGTGCCGATCATCACGCAGTTGGCCCGGTTCGTGGCCGGGGTGTTCTTCTCGCTGGAGGTGATGGCCGCCAAGTTCGGCCTGCTCGGGCAGATCGCCATTTACGAGCCGTTCGCCCTTTATCTCCGGCTGGCCCGCTCTGCCGTTTTGGCGGAAGTACCAGCTGGCTGGTTCGAGTGGGCGCTGGGAGCGGGTTATTCGATCATCGCTTTGATACTCGGCTACATCTATTTCTGGTTGGCGGAGGCGCGTTATGGCCGGGACTGATGAGATCGACTTCTCTTTGGATGAGGCCGCCTTTGCCGGAATAGTTCGCCCAAAGCGGCAGCCAGCGGGAGTCCTCGGGAGCGCCGGTTCGGCTGAACTTGACCAAGTGGGCAAGGCGGGCATTCCCACCATGGTGGTAGACCACGTCCATGTGCGCTACCGGGTGTTCGGCGGGCGCAAACTGGGAGCCTCAACCGGCTACAAACCATCGCTTTACCGGCGGTTGTTCGAACGCGCCACCAGTTCGGTCGGGGCGGTTAGCGAAGTCCACGCCGTGCGGGGGGTATCCTTTGTCGCCCACGAAGGCGAGTCAATCGGCATTGTTGGCCGCAACGGAGCCGGCAAATCAACCCTCCTGCGAGCTATGGCTGGGCTGATGCCGTATTCCGAGGGGGCTGTTTACGCCCGCGGGCAGTGCGCCCTGCTGGGCGTCAACGCCGCCCTGCTGACCGCTTTGACGGGCGAGAGGAACATCATGTTGGGCGGCTTGGCGCTGGGTTTGACGCGGGCGGAAGTCCGGGCCCGGTTCGACTCGATTGTCGAGTTCGCCGGGATTGGCGATTTCGTCCGGCTGCCGATGAACGCCTATTCTTCCGGGATGGCATCGCGGTTGCGTTTCGCCATCTCAACTTCGAAGGTGCCAGACATCCTAATGATTGACGAGGCGCTGTCCACTGGCGACGCCGAATTCCAGCGCCGCTCGCGCGACAAGATCTTGGAAGTCCAAGAGTTAGCTGGGACGGTTTTCTTGGTGTCGCATTCGGCCAAAGCGGTCGAGGCGATGTGTGAACGGGCGCTTTGGCTAGAGAAAGGGGAATTAGTGATGGATGGACCGGCTGGGGCGGTGCTGGAGGCATACCGGGAGGGGCGGGTGCCGCCCCCGTTAGAGGCGGAGACCGCGAACCAGGAGACGACTCATGACTGATTTCGTGGTGGTCGGCGCAGGCCCCTTCGGTTTGACGGTAGCGCGGGTGTTGGCTGAACGCGGGCTCGAAGTGACCGTGGTCGAACGCCGCGAGCAAGTTGGCGGCAACGCCTATTCATCAATCGACGCTGAAACTGGGATCGAGATCCACAACTACGGCGCCCACATCTTCCACACCGGCAACCAACGGGTTTGGGACTTCCTTTCGCGCTTTACGACTTGGACCGGCTATACCCACCGGGTCTTCACCCGCCACCAAGGCGAGGTCTATCCCCTGCCGATCAACCTGGGCACCATCAACCAGTTTTTCCGGGCCGCGCTCTCGCCAACTGAGGCGCGCGAGTTGATCGCCCGCGACGCCGAACGGGCGGCCTCCGCTGACGGCGGCGGCGCCGGGACGACGGCATCGGCGGCGGGTCAAACCCAGACTGCGGGAGGACTTGAGGCGAAAGCGGTCGCGATGATCGGACGGCCCCTTTATGAGGCGTTCATCCGCGACTACACCGCCAAGCAATGGCAGACACCGCCGGACCAACTGCCAGGCTCGGTGATTGGGCGCCTGCCGGTGCGTTACACCTACGATTCGCGCTACTTCTCCGACCCGCATCAGGGCCTGCCGACCGACGGCTACGCGGCCTTATGGGAACGCCTGGCCGACCACCCACGGGTCAACTTGGTGCTGGGCCAGGATTTCTTGGACGGAGCCGGCAACTGGTCGAAGGCCGCCTGCGTGGGAGAGGTGCCAGTCTTGTTCACCGGGCCGGTCGACCGTTACTTCGACTACTCCGCTGGGCGTTTGGGTTGGCGGACTTTGGATTTCGAATGGGAACGGCCCGCGACCGGCGACTTCCAAGGCTGCGCGGTGATGAACTACGCCGATCTGACAGACCCTTGGACGCGCATCCTCGAATTCCGCCACTTCCACCCGGAGCGCGACTATCCGGCTGACCGGACCGTGATAGCGCGCGAATTCTCGCGTCTCGCTAGCGAAGCGGACGAGCCCTACTACCCCATCAACACCCCGGCCGACCGCACGCGCTTGGAAAGCTACCGCGCCTTGGCGGCCGACCAACCCGGCGTTTGGTTCGGCGGTCGGCTCGGCCGCTACCAATACTTAGACATGGACATGGCGGTAGCGGCGGCCCTAACCCTGGCCGACAAGCTCTGACCAGCGCCGAAGCTCTTATCCGATGCCGTCTATGCGGCGGCTG
>JAIRNM010000059.1 GCA_031258055.1 Bifidobacteriaceae bacterium | reverse complement strand
TCGTCGTCAGCAATATCAAGGCGTGGGAAGGTGCGGTGTGCGTTGCCGGGCCGGGTGTCGCCGGGCGTGTTGCCAGCAACCGTTTCCTCCAGTACCGGCCGATTCCGACCGAGCCCAATCTTGTCGCTTGGCTGGCACAGTACCTTCTTTCCGACGAAGGCCTGGCGGCCATCGGAGGCGCGTCGCCTGGGTCTGCTGATCGCAACCGGACCCTCAGCATGGATGCGTTCGAAGCGATTGAAGTACCGGTACCTCTGCGTCAGGCGCAAGACCACATCGCAACAGTGGCCGCTCGGACCAGAGCGATAAAGCGGTCCAAGGACAAGCGCGATCAACTGATGGACGCCGTCCTGCCCGCCGCCCGCAACGAGATCTTCAACGCGATCACGACACGCTGATCACAGCCCCGGTTAGAGTTGCATTCGGTGGTGTAATATAACTTCGGTTCCAACTATTCGAGGAGGTCAGCTATGGCAGTCAACCGACGCAACGTGGAGCACCGCGGCGACGGCAGGTGGCAGGTGATTGAGCCGGGAGCGTCGCGACCCGGCGCGGTTCTGCGCACTCAGCGGGAAGCTATTGAACGAGGACGCGAGATCCTTGGGAACAGCGGTGGAGGCGAGCTGGGGATCCGCGGTCTTGATGGCACTTTCCGCGCTCAGGACACAATCAAGCCGGGCAACGACCCCCGGCCATCCAAGGGTTGACCCGCTGTGGCCTCAGATGACCTCGCCAAGCTCGTCGCCGGAGCCGTGGCACCCATCAGTCCACTGCTGTTTCAGGACGTTTCAGACGCCCTGACCAACGCAGAGCAACGGGTCGGCGACCTGGTCCGCAGCGGCGCCGTCCACCTGAGGGCATTGACGATGAGGGAAGAGTTGCGTGCAATGCTGGCCGATCAGGACCTGCAAGGGTGGGCCGTCGGAGGCAACCCGGGCAAGATGGGGGAGTTGTACCTCAAGCATCCCGAAACCGGCATCCTCCTACGGGTGCTCAAAGAGCGGCGCAAGACCTATCCGGGCGGCATCCCTGTGGCCGGAGCGAACAGGGCGCGGCGGGCCTATTGGTCGCGGGCGAACGCGCCACAGTGGATTCAGGGCGCGCTGACGGGCCACGGGATGCCCCCGGCGGAGCCGCTTGGGCTCTTGTTGGTGTGGGACTTGGTGAGTGCGCGGGACCTCGAACAGGGCTTCACTCTTCGGGTGGTGCGTACCGCCGAGCCGGGAGATTTCGGGTCACGCGTTCGCCTCGACCTTAGCGTGGAGCTTGACGCGACCGCCAGCGCCTGGACCCACCTCCAGTTCCTCGGCGATGACGAGATGGAGGACTTCTTCCCGGACGAAGAGACCGGCACTGGCCAGCAAGGTGCCATGTGACCATGGATCGGGTTCTCAACGGCGAGCGCCTGACGGACCTTAGGGACATCCTGGGCCTATCGCAGACGGCCCTGGCGGACCGCCTCGGGGTCAAGCAGGCGTTTATCTCCATGGTCGAATCAGGCACACGGCCGATCCCCGAATCGTTTGCGGCCGAGGCGGTTAGGGAGTTCGCCCTGCCGTCGTCATTCTTTTCGATCTCGGCCACCCTGCGGGACACGGCCCCGGTCACGTTCAGAAAGAAGGCATCGGCCTCAGTCCGCGACGAGCGCCGAATCATCAAGAAGCACAGGGAGGCGGCCCGAGTGTTTCGGGCGGCGTCTAGAGCATCGGGCTATCGCCTAAGCCAGCTGCCCAACCCTGGAGACTTTGACGACGACATCGTTCTCCTGGCGGAAGCCGTTCGCGGGCTTGGCGGTGTCGCAGCTAACCGACCAATCCCCAACGTCACTAGGTTGATCGAGCGACTAGGAGTCGGCGTCCTGACTTGCCTCGAATCCGGGTCCGCTGATGGCAAGGATCACGTGTCGATGAGCCGTCCCGCAGACGCGAGGGCCAGGCCGCTAATCGCGATGATCGCCGCTTGCCCAGGGGACAGTGCCCGTCTATCTCTGGCCCACGAACTCGGCCACCTGATCTTCGATCAGAACCGCGCCAAGCCGATCTCGAGCACTCGCTCCCCCGAAGAGAAGAGGGCTTACGATTTCGCCAGCGCCCTGCTGGTGCCCGATCCGGTCATGCGCGCAAACGTCAGCGAGTCATTGACGCTGCACGGCTACCTGCCTCTGAAAGCGAAGTATGGCGTCAGCGTCGCCGCCCTCATTACGCGTGCCCGCCGGATGGGGTTGATTTCTAAAGACCGGGCCCGGAGCCTGCACATCCAACGTTCGTCGCAGGGGTGGACCAAACACGAACCCGTCCCCGTAAAGCCTGAAACGGCACTGTTGTATGGGCAATGCTACGACCGCGCCTTCCCCGGATGGTTTAACGACCAAGTGGCTGAGGAGACTGGTGTGATGGCCTCGCTGCTGGACGAATGGATGCCGAGTCACGCGCGGCAGGACGCGGTCGCGCCGGTCATCTCTATGGCTGAATGGAGCGCGAGCCGGAGACTAGCGGGCGGCGCCGGGGTCAGTTAGGCACGCGGACCTCGGCCACGGCCGATGTCCACGGCCGACCTGCGCACGCCACGCCAGGTGGAACCGGCTATAACCACATGCTCAAGGAACCGCAGTCCCACGGCGTCAGCCGCTGCCCTGACGGCATCGGTCGCCGCCGCGTCGGCGGGGGTGGGCGCCGGATCGCCGGACGGGTGGTTGTGCGCTATGGCGAAGGCGACGGCATCGTGCCGCAGCGCGGTGGCGAGGATCTCGCGGACCGGGACCGGACAGGACTTCGCGGAGCCTGTGGCGACCACCTCGGCGCGCACCAGGCGATTGGCGCCATCGGCCGCGAGGACCACCACCTGCTCAACTCTGGACCGCGCGATGAGCTTGCCCGCCTCCAGCGCGATGTCCTCCGACGTGCGGAGCACTGGCCGCGCGCCGGTTTCCGCCATGCGCGCGGCCAGCGCGAAAGACGCGGCGAGCCGGGCAGCCTTGGCCTGGCCGACACCCGGCGTCCGCGCCAATTCTTCAGGCCTGGCCGAGGCGAGCCCCGCCATCCCGCCCCATTCCGCCAGGATCTGATGTGCGACATCGAGAGCGCTGGCCCCCCGATGCCCCGATCCAAGCTGGACCGCCACCAACTCCGCATCGCTCAACGCGCTGGTTCCTTGCCGCAGCAGGCGCTCACGCGGCCGGTCATCCACAGGCACATCCATCATCCGAACCGTCATGCCGTCAGTCTGCCAGTCGCCACTGACACCGCAAGGACGCAGCGGATCGGGTTTTGAAAGTCAAACTGCTGGACCGCGCCGACGCCAACCCCAGGGACGGCTCGGTCGCGGCCGATTCGCTGTTCCGGGAATTGGGAGACTATTGGCTCGAAGACCTCACAGCGGAAGGCAGGACCGTGCGGCGCACCTTGGAGAACTATGAATGGGTCTCGCGGAAAAGTGGTGCGGCTCGGGCCGGGTGATGCCGGCGAACTGCTCACGCCACAGCGCGCCGCGTATGTGACCGAGGCCCGCGCGCAGCAGGACTTTGACTTGCCCGCGTTGACGCCGACCCCGGCCGACCTTCGAGCCGAGCTGTCCGCACCGGCCGTCAAGGCTTTGGTGGTGCGCGATGGCGGCCGGCTGGTCACGCCCCGGGAGTCGAAATGCTTTGCGTTAGGTGGGCGGCCGACCAAGGCTCAGCCGCGTTCAGCGTCGAGGGTGTCGGAGAAGGCGACCGCGCCGTTCACAGACCATGTGACCGCGAATTTGCCGCCGTCCACGGGCGTCCCAGCGTTGATCAAGGCCGCGAACTCGTTTTCTCCGGACTGGAAGGCGAGCTCGGACTGGCGGCGGTATTCCTTGCCGTCCTCATCCTCCACGACCAGTTCCACCGTGGCCTCGAGGGGGGATTGGGCGGTGAAGTCGATGCTGACGCGGAATACCGTCCCAGTTGCCTCGAGCATTTGGACGGTCGCGTCGGTCATGCCGTTGACGGAGAACACCACGTCGCTGTCCACGGGCACGAGCATGAGGCTGTTCGCATCCGGATCGGAGTAGGCGACCGTGACCGATGTCACGTCCAGGCCTTCGACCCCTCCGGGCGCCTCAGCGCTCGGTGAGCTCGGCGGCCGTGAAGCGTCACCGCCGCCTCCGTCCAGGCCGCCACAGGCGGCAAGTGCGAATGCCAAGGCGACGGCTGAGGCGACGGCCGCGACCGGCCGCCGGTTTGTGTTGATTGACATTGGGCTTGCTCCTTTTCTCGATCGGGTGGCCATGTGGCCTGCCTTGCCAGTCAATGTATTGACGCCGCCGGACGACAGGGTCTGCGCGGAGCATACAATTTCACCAGCGCCATGAGACGGCATCTGGTGCGATAGTCCGATAGCCCGTCTTGACTTGCCAGACATGTGGCCGGTCAGAACTCGAGCGATTCACGCAGCGATAAACTCCGGCAAGCCATTAGTTCAGGGTTTCGGCGACCACTTCTAGGACTTTGGCTGTGGCGGCGGCGGTGCGGGGGTCGGCGCGGGCGACGGCGGCGACTATG
>JAIRNM010000019.1 GCA_031258055.1 Bifidobacteriaceae bacterium | reverse complement strand
CCAAGTCTGGGCCGGAACCGAATTCAAAGACGGCGAACCGGTCACCAAACCAAACCCCCAAACCACCGAAAACCAACCCGAATCCGACACCCCCATCCACAAGATTTGACAATTTCTCTCGCGGTGCTCCCAGAGATAGGTGTGGTCCGTGAGGTAGTTCGACAAGAAGACGTCGAGTTGGTCGTCCTCCTCGGTGATCCACCCGAGGGTGTTGCCGGCGTACGTCAGCGTCATCGACTCGGCGCTGTTGTATTGGAACGGGATCTCCGCGTATTGGTTGGACTCGTAGTCGATCTGCGAGTTGTAGGTCAGCCATTGGTTGCCCATCCGCTCGGCGAACAATGTGCCGGTGTACTCCTCGGGGAAGTTCTCATCCAGCCACGCCTTCCTGGCCTCCGCGGTGGGCAGGGCGGCGTACCACTCGCTGGCGGTGATGGTCACCGGCACGGCGGCCGAGTCAGGGTCGTGGACCAAGAGCTTCGGCATCCAGGCGAGCGTGTGGTAGCGGCCCGTCGACTGGTTCCAGTTGTTGTTGGCGACCTTGTAGGCGCTGACCTGGTCGCTGTTCATACGCACGTCTTCTATGACCCCCACCTTGACGCTGGCCGCGACCTCAGCTTTGGACGGGATCTTGATCTTGCCGTCGGCTATTTGCCGGATGATGGGGAACACCACGTTCTTGGCCAGCGGCGTCGCCTTGCCCCAGGTGGCGAAGGAGTAGGCCGGCAGCTCGAAATTTGTGAACGCCGTAGCGCCCATCATCGCAGCAGACAAAACCGCGTTACCCACCTGCGCTTCGGGGTAAACCAGCGCCGCGGTGGCGCCTGTGCTGGACTGGTAGCCGCCGTAGACGTTGCCCCTCCCGGTCGCCTGCCATGCAAAGGTGTCAGGGTGGTAGCCCCAGTTGCCCGCACGTCCGGACAGCCACCAACCCATCTTCCGCGAGTTGGAGTCCAGGAACTGCCCACCGGCGGTCCCCTTTGTCGACATGATGAGGTTTTCGGGGAACAGGTTGGCAGCCGCCCAGACTACGGTATAGGTATCCCATACTCCCTTATCCGCGCAATCGTCGATAAACGTGTAGCCGCCGTACTTGTGCGCTAGCACCATTTGCCTGGCCATCCGCCCCGCGGTGGTGTTTGCATCGTTCCCGTAGTGCATTTCAGTGAAAGCCACTCCGATGAACGACGGATGGTCTTTGTAGAGCTGCTCGATCCTTTCCTCCGTGACTAGATAGTTGGGTCCCCACGCGATCTGGTACATGGCGAAGGTGTGGTCCTCGAACGCCTCGAACTCGGTGAGCCAGCTGTCCAGAAGTTGGTACTGCCTCTCTTTGTCCTGGCCCAGGGCGGTCTGGCCTGTTGAGATGCCGTCGTGGGGCACCAGGTCCAGGCCCACCAAGCCGCTCGCACGCAGGTCCTCGGGGATGGCGTTCCAGCAGGCCTCGACGCTGGTGCCCTCTTCGTAGCCGATGGCGCACGCAGGCGCGAAGAACGGGTTCTCGTTGTCGATGGGGCGCCGCAGCTCGACCGCGCCCCCGTCCCCCGCCCCGGGCGGGTCGGCGGCGGACGCCGGGGCCGCCACCGCGGCCGCCGCGACCAGCGCCAGCGGCAACGCCATCGCGCAGAGCCGCCGAGCGATGGTCTTTGACTTCCTGAATTGCATAATCAATCTCCTTCGATGAGTCGCTACTCGGGCCCGGCTGCGCTTGGCGTCGCCCGCAGGCGACCAACCCGCCAGAACCTTGGCCGCGTCTCCTGCGACGCAGCCCGGCGAGCCGCATTGACCGGTCAAATCCGAAACCTGCCCGACCTTTCAACTCGCACGCCGAAGCTACCTCATTTGACCGGTCCAGTCAACACCTCGAATCGCGCGAGCGCTTGACGATGAGGCACCACGCACCTCGACCGGGGCGGTTGGTCATGGCGTGACGCCGATCTTCCTCAGGTTCGGCACGGTTCGAAGCTGCCCGACGAACTTGTCGATAGTCGCCCGCGACTGCCTGTTGCGGCTCGTGCGGCGCCGCTACTCCATTTGACCGGTCCAGTCGGCGGCGCCCCCTGCCTCCGTCCGCAGCCGAGCCGTTACGAGATTGTGACATCGCGACAGTTGACTTGACCGGTCAAGAGCGGTAGCTTCCTGATTACGGAAATCGCCGAGGAGTGGTTCGCTCAAAGAATTGACCGGTCAGAAGCCTCGGCGGCGCCGGACGCTGGCGGGGCTCTACCGCCCGCGGCACAGCCGGGTAACGAGGCCCGGAAACAACGAAAGGATCGAGGATTCTGATGAAAAGGACCATGCACACCGCGGTCGTCGCGGCGTTGGCCTTGGCGCTTGGCCTGACGGCCGGCTGCGGCCGGGATGGCGACGGCTCTTCGGGCACGCCCTCCGGCTCGGAGGGCAGCGCGCTGGGAGAGGGCCGCGGGCCCATCACCTACGCGCAAGGGAAGGACACGACTGGCAAGCTCCAGGCCATTTTCGATGAGTTCAACGCCACCCACCCCGGCGAGGAGGTCACGTTCGTAGAGCTGCCGGAGGCCGCAGATGATCAACGCACCGCTCTGGTCCAGGACTTCCAGGCGGGCGCCGGCAGTTACGACGTGGCCGGCTTGGACGTGGTGTGGACCGCCGAGTTCGCCGCCCGCGACTGGCTGCTGCCCTTGGAGGACGTGGACACGACCGGGGTGTTCGACTCGATGGTCGCTTCCGGCACCTACGATGGCACCCTATACGCCGCGCCTTATAAGTCCAACGGCGCCTTCTTGTTCTATCGGACAGACCTGATCGACACGCCGCCCACCACTTGGGACGAGCTGATCGAGGACTGCCAGGTGGCTGAGGACAACGGCATCGACTGCTACGCCGGGCAGTTCGCCCAGTACGAGGGCCTCACCGTGAACTTCTCCGAGGAAGTGAATTCTGCCGGCGGCTCGATAGTCGACGCCCAGGGCAACGCTTCGGTGGACACCGCCGAGGCGGAAGAGGGCTTGGCCTTCTTGATCAACGGCTTCAAGGATGGCTACATCCCCGAGGAAGCCATCACCTACCAGGAGGAGGAGTCGCGGCGAGCCTTCCAGTCCGGCTCGCTGCTGTTCCTGCGCAACTGGCCTTACGTCTACAACCTGGCCAACGAGGAAGGCGAAGACTCACAGATCCAGGGGAAGTTCGGCGTGGCGCCGATCCCGGGCAAGGACGGCGTGGGCTCCTGCACGCTTGGGGGGTACAACATTGCGATCTCTAAGGCCACCAAGAACGCCGCGACGGCGCAGGAGTTCGTCCAGTACATGCTCTCGGAAGACGTCCAGCGGCGTATCTTCACCGAGATGGGAGAGCCACCTGTCCTCGAGGCGCTATATGACGACGCGGCGCTCCAAGCCGACGTGCCATACCTTGGTGTGCTCAAGGACGCCTTGACGACAGCGGTCGCGCGGCCGCAAGCCGCGTCCTATTCGGAGTTCTCCAACGTCATCTCCACCCAGATCTACCAGGCCCTACAGGACCGCGCCGACCCGGCAGCCACCCTGCAGGCCCTGCAGGCCGACCTGCAGAAGGTCATCGACGAAGCCAAGTAAGAGCCGCTTGTCCAACGGCTTGGGAGCGCCTCCGTCGGGGCGCTCCCAGGCCGTGCCTAACCGGGCCCAAGGGCGCCGGGCAAGAACTGAGAAATCCCACACCATGAGCACCGCAGTCAACCACGCGCCGCCAGCTGCGAGCGGACCGCCGCCCCGAGCCACAGATCAAGCAGATCCGGCCCCGATCGGACCGCCGCCCCAAGTCACAAACCCAACGGCGCCAGCCGGGACCGGACGGCGGCCGCAGGCCACAGATCCAGCAGACCCAACGGTTCCGGCCGGGGACCAGCCGGAACGCGGAACCCAGGGCTTTGTGTACCAGCAGGGATCTCTGGCGCGGCATACCGTCAAAGCCTACGAGGGACTGTTCACGCAGGGCAACGGGTATGTCCACCTGCGCGGCAGCTTCGAGGAAGGTCTCGAAGACGCCCCCCAAGACCGGCTTTACGAACGGCGCGCGGTGTCCGTCACCACCGAGGTGTCGCCGGAGACGCTGTCGAAGACGGGCACCTACGCGCCCGCCGTGGTGGGCAGGCACCCCGGACTGGGCGAGGTGGTGGTGAACCTGCCCAATCCACTAGATATCCGAATCGCGGCGGACGGCGAGCGCCTGGACATGACGCGCTCGAGCCTCGAGTCGTTCCACCGCGCCCTCGACATGTCCAATGGCGTGCTGCGGCGAACGGTGGTCTGGCGGACCCGCTCCGGCTGCGCGCTTGAAATCCGCTTCGAGCGGTTCGCGTCCCGCGCCGACATCCACTTGGTCGCGCAACGCGCGACCATCCGCGTCCTGGAGGGATTCCCGGACGTTGAACTGGAGGCTGGAATCGACGCGGCGGTCACAACCAACGGGCACCGGCATTTCCACGATCCCGTCCTGGCGGAATCCGACGGCGAGCTGACGTGCGCCGTCGTCACGGACGCGGGCCACCGGGCCTGCCTCGCATCGCGCGCCTCGGTCGCTGTCGAGGGCGGCCCTGGGACGGCCCAGGCCGCGGGCGCTGTCGAGGGCGGCCCAGTGGCGGCCCGCGTTGCGGTCGCCGCCGAGGGCGGCCCCGCGGCGGCGCAGACCGCGGTCGTCTCGGACGTGCCCGCGAACAGGCGCGGCGAGAAATTGTCAAATCTTGTGGATGGGGGTGTCGGATTCGGGTTGGTTTTCGGTGGTTTGGGGGTTTGGTTTGGTGACCGGTTCGCCGTCTTTGAATTCGGTTCCGGCCCAGACTTGG
>JAIRNM010000011.1 GCA_031258055.1 Bifidobacteriaceae bacterium | reverse complement strand
GTCGGTCCCCAGACCACCGCCAGTCAGGCAGGCGGTCCAGCCTTTAGACAGCAGACGATCCACTTCGGGCAGTTCGTCCGGCGCGCCCACTATGCCGACGGCCGGCCCCCGCTCCACCGCGTCCAACTGTTTGGCGGAGACGGTGATCGCTTTGAATTCGCCGGCGGGCACCAGCAGGCGCGCGCTGGCGGTGTTGGCGATGGGATAGAGAACGCCAGACTGTGAGATGTAACGCGAACCGGTTGACTTCACCGTGATCAGGTGGTTGTTTTCCCACCCGTCAGGCAGGCTGGGGGAGAGCAACCCGAAGCCTAGGCCGCCGAGCACTATCAGGAGTGCCAGGGCCGCCCCCGCTACCACCGAACGCAGTGGCTTAGCGGGCTCCAGTTCCTTGCCTCCGGGGATGCCACTGGTGAACGCTGTGAGCAACCGCCGCCGCGCAAATGATTGGGCTTGAGCCAGTTCCTTTTTGGTCGCCATAGTGTCCGCCTATGCCAGACCCGCTATGACCACGGCCAGCGGCAACAGAGACACGAGGGCCACCATGTCCAGAGCGTCCGCCAATCGGCCCACCCCGGTCCCGCGTGCCCGTCCCAACAGCGCCAGAGCCACGGTGGCGGCGCCGGCGGCGGCCAGAGCGGACACCAACCAAGGCCGCCATTGCGGGTGAGCCAGCGACGTCAAGAACGCGGTCAACGCTAGGCCCCCAATTCCAACTACCCCGACTATGCCGACTTCGATCCGGGAATAGGCTTGACGAGAGGACAGCAGCAAGCCCACGAACAGCGCTGTGGCCTCCGCAAACGCCGCTATGCCGCCTTTGGCCAAGGTGGGAAGGGCGACCAGGGCTACGGCCATGGCGGCGCAGCGCAGCGCCAAGCCGACCCGCTGGCCCAGGCTGTAGCGGCGCCGGACTTCCGCCGCGTCGATCAGCGGTTGATCATCCAAGATCTCTGCCGTGGTGAACGGTGTGACCGCTTTGATGCGCGAGGCGGACATGGCGAACCAAGGGATCGCGTTAGTCACGCTGCCGGCCACCGCGGCGGTGATGGCCCAAACCGCGAGGGGGCGCCAGTCCGTGATCCGCGATGCCGCCGAGGCTACCCCTAGGGCTAAGCCCGCGGCGACCGGGACGATCATCGCCTCCTTGGCCGCTGGCAGCACGGCGGCGCCCAAGGCGCCGCCGAGGGCTAGGCCGCCGCTAGCGGCGACCCATTCCCAGCCGGGCGCGAACATTGCAGCGGCGGCGCGGGCCAAGACGGCCGCGAACAACGCCGCTGTGAGCATTAGGGCCGCGCCGCCCTTGGCCATGCCCATCCTGGCCACCACGGTGCCGCCAGCGGCGGCTATCAGTAGGCCGCCTCCGGCCAGAGCCAACGCTGTCACACCGACCTCGCCCAGCCCTACCACGATGGCGGCGCTGCCCAGCAGCGCCACAGCGGCACCCTGGGCCGTGGCCGCGGCGTCCGTGGGCGACCAAGGAGCGGAGAACTGGACCGTTGAATCGCCCACCGCTTCGACTATGTCGTCGTACACGCGGGCCGGTTCGCTGGCGGCCCCGAGCACCAGCGTGAACATGTCGCCATCGGCAACTCCCTGCTCTTCCAAGCTCAAGTCGGGTGCTAGCGTGCTCCCGTCCGAGCGCATTAGGGAGTATCCACCGTGCGCCCGTGCGGCGTCCAACGCGCCCAGGTGGTCGGCCATCGCCGGGAGGACCTCGACTAGCGGCAACGCCACCGGCACCGAGAGGTCCAAGCGTTTGGAACCGTATTGGACGGCTATTCGGCTCAGTGAGCCGAATAATGGCTGATTGGCGGTTAGCTGCGTCATTGCTGAAAGGGTCCTTAGCGTCTCGGCGGTGCTGGGTAAAAACCATAGCGCTTGTGGGCCGCTAGCGGCGATCGGTTGGTCGCGAACCGCGCCGGACGGCGGATCGCTCTGCCTGTCGCCGACCTTCCGAGCCGCTTGCGCGCCGGTGGGCAGTCCACGCCAGCGCGGTCTGGGGAGCCGCTGCGGCATCGACCCTGGGCTTGGTTGGACAACTGGTGGGCTTGGGCCTGTCGGCTTGACCTTGGGGCCCTTGATGATTTATTTTTCTTAGCAGCGGCTGAAGGTTTCGGCTTGAGGTCGCGGTGGGGGGTTGTCGCATCATACTTGGTCGCCAAAGGCGCCGGCCTGTGATGTGAGTGGTTTTTCGGCGGTTCGTTCGTTCAACTAGCCCCGCCACGCCCAACAATTTCTACTGTCTTTGAAGGAGTGAAATAGGCTAATGGCCGATCAAATCTCAGTACTGGAAGGCGCACTGTTGAAGGGCGCTGAGGCGGTCCATCAGGCGAAGGAGGAAACCGACGCCGAGTTGAAGGGTATCTCGGATCTGGTGTCGGAGATCAGGGGTTATTGGACTGGTCCAGCCGCAGCGGCGTACACGAACATGCAGACTCAGTTCAACGAGTCGTCGACCCGGCTGAACAATGTGTTGCTCGTGTTGGAGGACAACCTGCGGTCTACTGACCGTTCGCAAAAAGCGACCGAGGAAGCTCAGAACCAGGAGATCAATTCCGTGCTGAACAGCCTCAACGGCTGACCCACGGGCGCGGCGAGTTGGGAGTGGCGCTGTAGTCAATGGCGCCGGGCCCGCTTGACGGTCGACTCGCCCGACTGGTGTGGCTGGTCCGGGCTGTAGCCGTTGAGGTGGCCCTTTAGCAGCTTCCCCTTGTATCCGGGTGTCCGTTTGGGTGCCCTTGATCTGAAGAACACAAGAACGTAATCGAAAGGTGGATGAATCATCATGAGTGATCAATCTATGTCCGTTAGGACGGGACAGGTGACTTCCTTGTCGGAGTCTTTGAAGTCGCGGGCAGCCGCAATCCTGGGGATTCTGGAGAATCTAGAATCTCAGGTCAACGTCTTGCAGGGGTCGTGGGACGGCCAGGCGAAGGAAGCCTATCGGCAGGCGCAAGCGCAGTGGTCGAAGGAGGCGAACCGGTTGCAGCAGTTGGCTAACCAGATCGCTTCTATGACTGGCCAGATCTCGCAGACCTACACCTCGTTCGACTCCAAGGCCGCTTCCCAGTTCGGCTGAGGCCATCCTCCGCGCGCCGACCTTGAAGGCGCCCTTGTAAGGCCACCGGAGCTTTGGTGGGCTCCTGGTCGCTAACATCAAGGTGCGCCCCAGGGTCGGTGTTGGACGAATACCGTTTGCGGTCGTCGTTTGTTTCCGCTACCGAAAGAATGACGGGGCGGAAAGCGGAAGGTCAGGCGCCGCTGGGCGGCGCCGATGCCAACTTTTCACAGGCTCGCTTGCAGACGCCGTCCCAGGGATTGTCGGTGGGCTACCGACTTGAGGAGTCAAATCAACCATGTCAGACGCAGCGATCAGCCGACACCAACCCGGCTCCAGGCTGGGCTGTCCCCAAACGCGCGCTCAGTCTTATTCCGACTACACCCGCGGTTTGGGGCAGGGGGGGTTGGTGTGGTGGCGTGGTTGGTTGGTGTTGGTGGTTGGTTTGGGGTTGGTGTTTGGGGTGGTGGGGCCGGCTTGGGCGGCGGATAGGCATTGGTATTACTACGAGACTGGTATTGCTGAGGTGGTGGCGGAGGGGTTTGATGGTCGGGGTGTGACGGTGGCGGTGTTGGATGGGTGGATTGACACGTCGTTGGAGTTGTTCGCGGATGCTGATATTGAGACCCGGTCGTTTTGTGGTTATCCGGAGGGCCTGCCGGGTTTGGATTCCTCGGGGTTAGCGCCAGCGGAGTTGACTCCTGAGGCGGTGCCGACGAATGATGAGGGTTTGGTGACGGCGGCTTTGGGGCATGGGACCGGGGTGACTGCCATGTTGGTCGGTAATGGTGCGGTGGTGGGTGGTGAGGAGGGACCGTTGGGTGTGGCGCCGGGTGTGAAGGTCTTACATTACGTGGATCAGTCGTGGAGTATCCCTGGCCTTATGGCGGGTTGTGATCTTGACGGCGAATTGATTGGCGTTTTGGAGGATGCGGTGTTGGCGGCTATTGACGCTGGCGCCGATATCGTTTCGATCAGCAGTACTGGCGGTTTGAGGAGCGATGTGTTGGCGCGGGCTGATCAGGCTGATGTGATCATTGTGCACGGTTTGGCTAATGATGCGAAGAATCGTGGTGGTCTGTTTGAGTCGGGTGTGGTGCGGGTGCGGGGGTATGGTCCGGATGGGGATTTGCCGGCGGCGTTGGATTTCGATGAGCCGCTTACGACGGTGGTGGCGCCTGGGTTTGAGGGTGTGGCGGGGTTTGATGCTGTTGCTGGTGAGGGTTGGGTGGCATCTGAGACTGGTGGTAATTCGACGGCGACCCCTATTTTGGCGGGTGTGTTGGCGGATTTGATGGTGAAATATCCGGATGCGACTGGTCGGCAGATCATCCAATCCCTGGTCCGCAACACCGGCGAGAGCGCCCATGAGCCGTTCTATGACACCTATTGGGGCTGGGGGCCCGTCGATGTGCCGGCGTTGTTCGCGGTTGACCCGTCGCAGTATCCGGATGTGAATCCGTTGACTGGTGAGTTGGGTGTGTTGGTTGAGGAGGGTCCGTCGGTGGCGCCGAGCGGGGAAGAATCCATGCCTGAGTCTTCTCCGGCCGCTCCTTCGAAGGGGGCGGCGGAGCCGCCGGTCTTGGGCGATTCGGCTGGGCCGCCGCTGTGGGTGTGGGTGTGGGTCGGGTTTGGGGTGGGGGTAGTGGGGGGGGGGGGGGTTAGTGTCGGGGTGGTGCGTTCTAGGCGGCGGCGGGCTGAGCCGCCGTGGGTTCAGTCACCGGTTCGGGTGGGGAT
>JAIRNM010000009.1 GCA_031258055.1 Bifidobacteriaceae bacterium | reverse complement strand
CCCAGTCGATCAGCGAAGCACCGATTGAGATGTACCAATCGCCACCGGCACCTTTGATCGCGCTTAAAGCCAGCAGGTTTTTCAGGTCAGGCAGCTTTTCGAACTCATCCAGTCCGCTGTCCGTCAGGTCAACGCCGAGTTCGTCGCCGCACATCTCTTGGGATTCGCCCATCATGTCGACCGAGACGCAGCCACCTTCGTACTTGAAGCTGACGGCCGTGCCTTCGCTGACGACCTCTCCTTCAATCACGCCTTTGGACGGGATTGAGATGGAAGCGCTGCCAGTCGTGACGCCGTACTCGCTGTTCTGTGCCAGGTCGAACGTCCATTTCTGTCGGCTTTCCTGGGTCAACGTCACTTCGATTTGTTCGCCACCATCTTCAATTGACAGTGTCCACGTGTCGTCCTGCCGGGTCAGCGTGAAGTAACCGGGTATCACCAATGAGTCCAAGGTGATGCGGGCGTGGCCACCGATTTCGCCGGTCTTGGTGCCTGTTACGCCTCCCAGCACCTCTGACAACCCGGCGGCACCACCTTCATCAGCGCTGGTCAGGGCTGGCCCGTAGACCGCCACCAGTCTCGATTCCGCCACTGGCAAGGCCTTGGCCAGTTCTCTCAGATCGCCCGATGTGGCGGCCGCGTCAAGAGCAGAGATGAAGTTGTCGAGCGCGCCGTTGGCGTCCGAGGCTCCTTTCATCTCCGATTCTGGGATCGGGTCGCCGAGGTCAACTCTGTCCAGGCCCGAGTCCTCGAAGGAATACTGGGCGGCGGTCATCGACAAAGACACGAACCAGTCGCCCTCTTCCTGGACCGTTACCACGAACAAATCATTCAACCCGGCGAGGGCCGCCAAATCGTCGGCACCCTTCGACACCGGGAAGACCGCACCCAACTGTTCTTCTAGGTGGGACTGGTCGATTGGATCTAAGCCCATCTGGCTGATTGAGGGCCGCGAGTCGTAGATGTCCAAGATGGCTGTGGCCAAGGCTGGAACATCGGCATCAAGAGAAATAGTGCCACCAGTCACGGCCGTCCGATTAACCCCTTCGGCTAGCGTCTCACCGGTGAATTCTAGATCCTTGAAATCGATGGTGAGAGCTTTCTGGGCCGACTCAAGCGACTCCTTAAGCTCATCCGATTGAGCGTTGTCGGTGGTGACACTCTTGGACGCATCGGCCACGCCTTCGAATAAACCCTGTTCCGATGGCGCGAAATGCGAGGCGACTTTCGCGATGTCCAAAGCGGCCATGTCTGTCAACAGCGTTTCGGTGTCATTGAACAGCGCCTTGGCAGCGTCCTCTGGGCTCGATGCCCCGGCGCTGCCGCCCTTGAGGGCCAGCAGGGCGTAGGCGCCCCCGCCCGCGACCGCCAGGGCCACCACCACGGCGACGGCTACCAGCACGCCGCGCTTCTTTTTGGGCGCGGGTGCCTGGGGGCCGCTCTGGTCGGGAAAGTCAGGTTGGCTGGGAACGCCAAATTGACCGGAGCCAAATTGACCGGAGCCAAACTGACCGGAGCCAAACTGACCGGAGCCAAACTGGCCGGAGCCAAACTGGTTGGAGCCAAACTGGCCGGGTGCCCCGGGCTGGCTGGCAGGCCCCGGTTGGTCGGCGAGAGGGTAATACTGGCCATCAGAGGCCAGGTAGTAGCCGGGTGGTGCTCCGCCTGGATTAGGTTGGGGCGCCTGCGGAGCCACGGGTTGTCCGTATTGGCTTTGGGGCGGTCCGAACTGCCCGGGCTGGGTCGGACCGCCTGGGCTGGGCGCCTGGCCAGCATTGGACCATAGACCGGAAGCGCCGGGCGCGCTGCCAGGTTGGGTGAAAGGATCCGGGGTATACCCGGGGTTAGGAGTGGGCTGCGCGCTCCCAGGCTGATTCCACGGCTGAAATGGCGGCGATGTCATGTTGACCTCCCGTTTGAGTTCACTATTGCGACAAGTCTCTCGCGTTCTAGGTGCGATCATCAAACTGAGGGTGGGGCAAACCCAATTTTTGTTGTTCTAAAATCCAAAATGGCCCCGCGGGGCCCCTTTCGGTCAGATTCTTGCCTGGGCGTCCCGAGAGGAAAGACTCGGTCCATTTGTCAAAGCTCCGGGCACCTGGAGGAATTAGGAAGGACAAACATGAAGACAGCAGTGGTAACGGGAGCTTCGAGCGGGATCGGTGCGGCCTCGGCCAGGGCCCTGGCCGCGGACGGCTGGAGAGTGATCTGCGGCGCCCGCCGGGTCGAACGGGTCGAGAAGCTCGCGGCCGAATTGGGGAACGATGCCGTTGGTCTGGGGCTTGACGTAACCGACCAGGCCTCGGTAGAGGGGTTGGCCAGCTATGTGGACGGCATCGGGCAACTTGATCTGCTGGTTAACAACGCTGGCGGCGCCAAGGGCACCACCACCATCGCGGCGGCGGACCCGGCCGAATGGGAGTGGATGTTCGCCACGAACGTGCTTGGCACCGTGCGTGTCACCAAGGCCCTGCTACCGAAGTTGCTCGCGGCGTCAGCCGGGTCGGTGATAAACATTGTTTCAATCGCCGGGCACTACCCGTATGTTGGCGGCGGCGGTTACAACGCCGCCAAGTTTGGCGAACGGGCGCTGACGAACGTCTTGCGCCAAGAATTAGCCGGGACGCCGGTCCGTGTCTGCGAAATCGATCCGGGACTGGTCCAGACCGAGTTTTCGCTGGTCAGGTTCGGTGGCGATGCCGCTGCGGCGGCAGCCGTTTATGACGGCGTGGAGCCGCTTACGGCAGCCGACGTGGCTGAAGCCGTGCGCTGGGTGGCGTCCCAACCGGCCCATGTGAACATCGACAATTTGACGATTGCCGCGCGCGACCAAATCGGCCCGAATAAGGTGCGGCGGGCGGACCGATAGGCGGGCGGGGCCGGTTTTGGGGTACGGTCAAGGGCCGTAACCTGTTCGGTCGAGGCGCCAGCGCGCCAGTAGTCAATAAGGAGGGGCCGTGGTGACAGCCAAGAAGCTGGTGATAGTTGAATCGCCAACCAAGGCCAAAACCATTGGGCGGTACCTGGGTAAGGATTACCAAGTGGAGGCTTCGGTAGGCCATATCCGTGACCTGCCACAGCCTTCGGAACTCCCCGCTGACATGAAGAAGGGCCCATATGGGCGTTTCGCCGTCAACGTCGAAGACGGATTTCAGCCCTATTACGTGGTTGAGCCGGACAAGAAGAAGAAGGTCGCTGAGTTGCGTAAGGCGCTCAAGGACGCGACCGAACTCTACCTCGCGACGGACGAAGACCGGGAAGGCGAAGCGATCGCTTGGCACCTGCTGGAAGTCTTAAAGCCGAAGGTTCCGGTCAAGCGGATGGTCTTCCACGAGATCACCAAGGAGGCAATTGACCAGGCCGTCAGACATCCGCGTGAAGTCGACCTGAACCTGGTAGACGCGCAAGAGACTCGGCGTATCCTCGACCGGCTTTACGGCTACGAAGTCTCACCGGTGCTGTGGCGCAAAGTCCGGGCCGGGTTATCCGCTGGGCGCGTGCAGTCGGTCGCCACCCGCCTGGTAGTTGAGCGCGAGCGCGAACGGATGGCCTTCAACGCCGCCAGCTACTGGGATATTCAGGGGCTGTTCGCCGCTGCGGGTCAGTCTTTCAGCGCCACTTTGGCTGCCGTTGACGCGCGGCCGGTCGCTACCGGTAAGGACTTCGATGATTCCGGCCAGCTAACCGGCCGCGACTCGGTGCGCCTGAACGAAGCTCAAGCGCTCGGGCTGGCCGCAGCTTTGGAAGGAGTGCCGTTCGAGGTTTCGGAGTTGAACGAGAAACCGTATAAGCGCCGTCCCGCCGCGCCGTTCACTACCTCAACTCTCCAGCAAGAGGCTTCGCGGAAGCTGCGCGTGAACGCCCGCCAGACCATGCGGACCGCCCAGCGGCTCTACGAAAACGGTTACATCACCTACATGCGGACCGATTCGACTAACTTGTCGGAGCAAGCGCTAGCGGCGGCTAGGCGTCAGGCGCGCGAGCTTTACGGCGCCGACTCGGTGCCGAAATCCCCCCGCCACTACGCCACGAAGTCGAAGAACGCGAGCGAAGCGCATGAAGCGATTCGCCCAGCGGGGGACCAGTTCGCCACGCCGCAGTCGCTGGCCGGGCGCCTCTCCAGCGAAGAGTTGAGGCTTTACGACCTGATTTGGAAGCGCACGGTCGCTTCCCAGATGACCGATGCGACCGGGCAGACCGTTTCGGTGCGAGTGACTGGCAAGGTGGCCGCCGGTGAGACTGAGTTCGCCGGAGCTTTGGCGACGTTTAGCGCAGCCGGGACGGTCATCACCGACAGGGGCTTCTTGGCGGCTTATGAAGAGGGACGCGACCAGTCGCGTTACGAGGAAACGGCCGAATCTGAGTCAAGGCTGCCCAAGCTGGCGGTGGGCGAATCGGTCCAGGTCCAGTCTCTAGAGCCGCGCGGCCACGAGACCACGCCCCCACCGCGCTACACCGAAGCCTCGTTGGTGGCCGCCTTGGAGAAGCGCGGTATTGGGCGGCCGTCGACTTACGCGGCGACAATGTCTGTGATCGAGGATCGGGGATATGTCGAGCGAAAAGGAATGGCTTTGGTGCCGACCTGGCTGGCTTTCGCGGTCACCCGGCTATTGGAGCAGAACTTCGCTGATTTGGTGAACTACGATTTCACAGCCACCATGGAGAACGACCTGGATGAGATCGCCGGAGGCAAGGAGAACCGCTCGCGTTGGTTGAGCGAGTTCTACTTCGGTGCCGCTGGCAAGCCCACCCCGCAAGCCAAGACCGCACCCGCCCGATCTGGTAGTTCCTCCGGTGATTCATCTCTTGACTCGTCTGTCGATTCGTCGGTTGGCTCAGCCGCTAGTTCGGGCGTTGGCCAAGGAGTTGGCGCGCCGGGTGGCTCCTCTCTGCGGGAGATCGGCCTTAAGCGCCTCGTTGAAGGACAAGGCGAGATCGATGCTCGCGACGTCAACACGGTTGACTTGGGCGATGGCATAGCCCTGCGGGTTGGCCGCTACGGTCCTTACCTGGAGGTCCAAGGCGCCGCTGACGGTGAGGCGAAGCGGGCCCGCGTACCGGATGACTTGGCCCCCGATGAGTTGACTCTGGCCAAGGCGCACGAACTGTTGGAAGCACCCCTGGACGAAGGCCGCGAGCTTGGCGCCGACCCCGCCAGCGGACGCACGGTGGTGGTCAAGAACGGACGCTATGGCCCTTATGTCACCGAGGTCGTCGAAGACAACGGAACCAAGGCGCCGAAGCCTCGCACCGCCTCGCTTTTCAAGTCGATGAGCCCGCAG
>JAIRNM010000430.1 GCA_031258055.1 Bifidobacteriaceae bacterium | reverse complement strand
ATCCCATCGACAGCTGTCCGGCGCGGTATCAAGACATGGACCTAAAGCGCCCGGTTGTCCAGTGCGGAGAGGACGACCATGACACATCAACACATGGCCACACACCCACGCCGGGTCCGCTACTGACACAGCCCAGTTCGGCGAAGATCGGGAGTTCAGGTCGGTCCCAGCCGCAGCCAGACCAGGAACGCGCTTGGTGTGATGCCCTGGGTGGTCGGTAGACTGTCGAGGTGAAGAGTGAGGCGTTCAGATCTGAACCCCTGTTCCTCAGGAACCGCCAGTTCATGGTCGGTCGGTTCCAGATGCCGTTCGTCTACGCTCAGATGGTGCGGACGGATGACCTGGAGTTGCTCGGGTTCGACAAGACTCGACGAATCGAACTATCGCGGGTCAGGAAGTCCAAGACAGTTCACTTCTTTCTCGACGATTACAAGTTTGACGAAGTGTGGAAAGCGCCTGACAAGCAAATCCGAAAGCTTGGCCAATATGCGCAGTCGCTGTCGCCCGACTTCAGCGTCTACTCAGACATGCCGGAACCGCTCCAGATGTACAGCACATTCCGTAACCGATGGTGCGCCGCAGTCTGGCAAGCGGCCGGAATGATCGTCGTGCCGACGGTCTCCTGGGGCGGAGAGAACACGTTCGAGTTCTGTTTCGACGGCATCGAAAAAGGGAGCATCGTGGCCGTGTCCACGATTGGAACAGCGCGGTATGTCGACGAGTTCTTGGGCGGATTCAGGCAGTTGTGCGACCGGATCGAACCCCGGATGGTCATCAACTATGGCGAAGCGTATCCAAAGATGCTGGACCTCGCCACGGTGATGACTGTGCCTTACACGCATGGCTCTTACCAGGGCGTCGATTGAATGGGCGGCCGCGGCGCTCCGGGTGAACGACCGGACCTGACTAAACAGTTCCCCGATATAACGAGAGAACGGCATTTCCAGACTCACGGAGGAGATTTCGGCGCGGTCTCCGTGTCCGAATACGAGCAGCTTGCCTTGACCTTCGCAGGACGTCGGGGCGAGGAAGGTATAGAGTCGTTCGTCTCGATGAGGCAGGTCGTATACGTGTACGAGCCGTCGACGAATACTTTCTTGATGCATAGAGAAGGCGGCGCTCTGATGACATTCATGAAACCAACCAGCCCAACCTATTGGCAGAGACAGAGGGACAAGCATGAACCAAGATGACAATAAGGCTTGCGCGTGCTGCGGCTTCAAGACTCTCCCTAGGGACTCTATGTTCGAGATCTGCCCACTGTGCGGCTGGGAAGACGACGACATCCAGAACGACGACCCAGACTACGCAGGCGGAGCCAACGAGTTGAGCCTCAACCAGTACCGGTCCCGATGGGAGTCGGAACACCACCGGGTCACGGATGGAGCGAGCACGGCCCTAACGTGACTAATTGGGACCCCGTTCCACACTAGAACGAGCCTCCGCCGGGCGGTCAACCGGCAGACCGACGCTCAGAGAGAGTCAGCTACGCGGTGCCGGGAGGTGGACCCTACGCGACAAAGCTCCAGCCCTGTGCCACGAGCTAAAAGAGCTTGTCAGAGCGCGTAAGGACTACGACTGGGGTCGGTTGGAGAGGCCCGGAAAGTCTTAACCTGTGAGACACAAGCAGTATCGGCGGCTTTGGTCCCAGCCGTCGGGCAGCGTCTCCTGGAGACGGTCCATCAACGCCGCGTTGACCAATTGACCCCGCCGTCGGCCAGGCCTCGGCCATCATCCGCATGTACTTCAAGTTGGTTACTGACCAGCCGCCCTCGCCGGGAAACTCGCGCTGCAAATCCCGCGAGGGCCGTTCGACGACTTTCGCGCCCCGTCCCAGCGCCGTTCGCCGTCAGATGATGTAGTTGCCAATTGACCAGTACAGGTGAATCATGTCTGCGTTGACGGATCGCGCCACCTGGAACCGCGTTGTTTGAGGCCAACTACTCCAAAGCACTCCTGACCCGACCTTCGGAGTGCTTTGGAGTAGCGCCCACCCACGGCGGCAGCCGGGCGGCTAGTCGGCTGCGCCCAGCCGGAACGCTCCCCGCCTCACTCACAACTACTCCAAAGATGATAGAGTAGTCATGTGCTAGCGCCAGAGGTTGAAGGTGTCTTGTCCCTGCCGCCGGACAAGGCGATCTGCCAACTCCTGAGCCTGCCCCAGGGCCAGTGGTTCGACCGCAAGTCGGCCCGGACCAATCCTGTCGGCCTGGCTCCCGCGCTGGTGGCGATGGCTAACGCCGAGGGCGGCTACCTCGCGATCGGCTTCAGCGCGGGATCGGTCGAACCGATGACCCCACGTCGCATCAACGAATTGCGGCAAGCGGCCCAGTTCACCGAGCCGCCCGCACGCATCACGCCCACCGAAATCCCTGTAAACGGCGCCGGGTCGGTTCTGGTCCTTCGGGTTGAGCCGGGGCGTCACGTCCATACGACGGCAGCCGGTGACGCGTATCTGCGAATCGGTGACGTCAGCAAGAAACTCGGCTACGCCCAGCGCCAGCAACTTGAACTGGACAAGGAGCCTGCCGTTTTCGAGGGTTTGCCAGTACCTGGCAAGCTGGCCGCGCTCAATCAGGGCGCGTTGGCCGAATACCAACGCATTATCGGCTCGTCCACTATCGAAGGCATGCTTCGTGCCAGAGATCTGCTGACCGAAGACGGAGAGCCGACCGTCGCTTCCTGGCTCTTGTTCGCCGACCGGCCGCAGTCTGTCTACCCAGAGGCGTACGTGCGGGTCCTGCGCTATACAGGCACCATCCGCGGCGTCGGCCGCGACCTGCAACTCTACGATCACGGGGATGTCCGCCTGGAGGGTTCCATCCCCGAGCAGATCCGGCTGGCCGAGAAGACCATCGACCAGTGGATCCCGAAACGCCGGGCCCTCCGGGACGACGGCCGTTTCGGCCCGGTCCCGCTGATCCCTGCCGACGCTTGGCTGGAAGGTCTTGTCAACGCGGTTATCCACCGGTCCTACGCCTGGGCTGGCGACCACATCAGGGTGGAGATTTTCCTCGACCGCATTGAGATCACGAGTCCTGGTGGCCTGGCGGGGCCGGGCGACCACCGGCGCCCACTGGACATCAAGCGGTACGCCCGCAACCCTCGCATCGCCCGCGTCTGCGCTGAGCTGGGCATTGCCCAAGAACTCGGGGAGGGCATCCAGCGCATGTTCTCGGTCATGCGCCAAGCCAACTTGGACGATCCCATCTACCGGGTGCAAGACAACCGGATCCGGCTGATCCTGTACGCCTCCCGCCTACAGTCCAAGGCCGCCGACCTGTCCGCCACGGCCACGCGGATCGTCGAAGTCCTGCGGCAGTCGGACCAACCATTGGGGACGGGACAGGTCGCGAGTTTGGCCTCGATCAGCCCGATCACAGCGAGCAAGCACCTCAAGCAACTCCGGGACGAAGGGCTGGTCGAATGGCTAGGCAACTCCCCACGAGACCCCCACGCCGCCTGGCGGTTGAAGTAGCGCCCCAACGCCAGACCCCCACCGCCAAAACCAACGCCGCAAACCCAGCCAAAACCAGCGCCGCCGAACACCTCTAAGCCAAGCGGACGCCCGGTTGGCGCTGCGTGTCCCAATTGAATCGACCGGACGCTCAATAGAGCCCGAAGCGCTCGACGCGGCGGCGGCGTTCAGCCGCGGCTTCCCCTTCCTCATCCAGATGGTCGGCTACCAAACCTGGCGCCAACA
>JAIRNM010000417.1 GCA_031258055.1 Bifidobacteriaceae bacterium | reverse complement strand
TTGGCTGTCTCGGCCCTCAGTTTCCTCGGCTATGGCGTGGTCCCGCCCCAACCCGAATGGGGTTCGTTGATCAATGCGGGCCGCAACTACCTGGCCACCGCTTGGTGGATGACTACCCTGCCAGGTTTGGTGGTTGTGGCCGTGGTGCTCTCCGCCAACCGGTTGGGCCGCTGGGTGGACCGGGCCTTCGCCCGCGACGAACGGCAGCGCGGGCGGGGCGGGAGGCGGGACGCGCTGTCTAAACCCGCCCCGCCACCGGCCCTAAGGGGGCCTATAACAGGGACCAAGGCCGGTTCGCCAGCGACGGATGCGCAGCCACCCACTTTGGACATCGTTGGCTTGTCGGTTGACTACGTGGTGCGCGGTCAGCGCCGTCCCGCCGTCCGCGACGCTTCGCTCTGGGTAGATCCCGGCCAGACCGTGGCCTTGGTCGGTGAATCCGGATCCGGCAAGACCACCTTGGCGCACGCCGTGGCCGGGCTGCTGCCAGGGCGCGCCGAAGCCCGGTCGGAGCACGTTCACCTGGGTGAGCTGTCGATCGGTAACTGGACCGAACGCCAGTTGAGCACCATTTTGGGCAAGCGGATCGGGTTCGTCCCGCAGGACCCGACAGTCTCTTTGAACCCAGTGCAACGGATCGGCCCGCAAGTGGTCGAGGCCCTGGGTATCCACGGTTCACTGGCCCGCCGCCAGCGCCGCGAACGCGCCTTGGAGATCCTGCGAGCAGCGGGGCTCGACAACCCCGAGAGCCTCGCCGACCGTTATCCTCATGAGCTCTCCGGCGGCCAATTACAACGCGTGCTGATTGGCATAGCGCTGAGTTGTGGCCCAGAACTGGTCATAGCGGACGAACCGACTAGTGGATTGGACGTGACAGTCCAAAAAGCGGTGCTGGATCATTTGCAGCATCGCACCCAAGCCGCCCATGTCTCGTTGCTGCTGATCACCCATGACCTAGCGTTGGCGGCGGAGAGAGCCGACCGCGTAGTCGTGATGAAGGACGGAGAAATCGTTGAGCGGGGTCCGGCGCGCGCGGTCCTTGATGCTCCGCGTCACCCGTACACCGCTCTACTGCGGTCCTCGGCCCCCGGTTTCCACAGTTCACGGGCCTTGGCTCGGCGCGAATACACCCCGCCCTCGGCCGAGGCGGCGGCCCAGCCGCTGATCGAAGCAACCAACCTAGTCAAGACTTTCCCTGCGCGCGGTAAAGGCGCACCGGTTCGCGCCGTTGACCACGTCAGCTTCCGGGTGGCGCGGTCGCGCACCACCGCGCTGGTCGGCTCGAGCGGTTCCGGCAAGACCACCACGGCCCGGCTGGTACTACGGCTGGAGGAGCCGGATTCGGGCACGGTCGCTTTGGACGGCATCGACATCACACGCTTGGCTGGCCCGGCGCTGCTCGACTTGCGCCGGCGTGTGACTTTCGTCCATCAAAACCCGTTCGATTCCCTCAATCCCCGAATGGGTGTGGGAGCCATCATTGAGGCGCCGTTGCGCGCTTTTGGGATCGGTGACGCATCCCAGCGGCGGCGTCGCGTGCGCGAACTCTTGGACGCGGTCGCGCTGCCCAGTGGAGTGGCCGCCCATCCGCCGACGCAATTGTCAGGTGGCCAGCGCCAGCGGGTAGCGATCGCGCGGGCCTTAGCCCCCTCCCCCAATTGCGTGGTGCTCGATGAGCCCGTGTCAGCCCTCGACGTCTCAGTCCAGGCCCAGATCCTGGACCTGCTAAACGAGTTGCAGAACGAATTCGCCGTCGGTTATCTGTTCATTACCCATGACCTCGCAGTGGTAGCGGAGGTGGCGGACGAGGTCCACGTCATGGAATCGGGCCGGATCGTGGAGTCAGGGGCGACCGGAGACGTGCTGGCCCGGCCAAACCACCCTTACACAAGCCAACTTCTCTCCGCCGCCCCGGGGTGGAGCCTACGCCCAGTCCTTTCGTAGCCAACCCTGGGCCCGGAAGAACACCGTCGCATCGCCGGCCGACGTTGGGCCGGGCCCCACTAGTTGACTTGGTAAACGGATTGACCGCAAATGAGCCGAGTTTTCGCTTCTCGGGGTGCCCGATGCCGTCACGTCGGCCCGAACGGTCGGCTCCCCGGAGCGACACGCGGCGGTGGCCCTTCCCTTGAGGAGTCGGGGATGAGCGCCCCGATTAGCTGGGAAGCTAGAGTAATGACGGCTCGCGACTCGCCGCGTGATACATCCGGATCGGGCTGGCGGGGTGCCAATTTGGGCTGGACCGAGCAAACCCTGTTGGTAAGCCAAGTTAGGGAAAGCAAGTATGGAAACAAGACTCGGGCGTCTGGCGCGCTGGGCGCTGACCTTGGGCTCGTTTGGCGCGCTGGCTTCGATCACCATCGCCACCGCCGTCTTCACTGATCGCCGCGTGTACGGGGTTTGGTGGGTCGTTTGCTTCGGTGTTCTCGCTTTAGCGCTAGTTGCCTGGCGTTTGTGCGGGGTCCGAGCGCTGCGACGATGGCGGTCGCTCAGGACGCCGAAATGGATCCTGCCGGTTGGTCTATTCGCGGTCTTTTTCAGCGTCAAGGCGGTGTTCGCCTCGGCTTGGCCAGCCGAGCAGCGTTCCGATTTCCTGGACATGTACAACGCTGCTCTGGCAATCAACGCTGGCGACTACAGCTTCGCTGACCAGGCCTACTGGTACTTCTTCGCCTATCAGACCCCTTTCGCGGTTTATGAGGCAGTGGTTCTCAGGATCTTCGGTGGTTCGCTCACAGCCCTGTTCATCTTGGCCGCCCTGGCGATGGCCGGAATCAACCTCCTGGTCTACCTCCTGGCCCGCCGCATGACCGGTTCAGCCGGTGGGGTCGGCGCTGGGGGTATGTTGCCACCTTCCTCGTGTGCCTGGTCGCTGCCTACGCGCTGATTCACCTCGCCGTCGAAGTCCAGCCCCGCTACCGCTATCTGGCCATGCCAGCGCTGTTCGCCCTCGGAGCGCCGACCCGGGCCTGGCTAACCGGCTCTTGGCGCCGGAAACCCCAGTGGTTGGACTGATGCCGCGCACCACTAGCGCATCCGAAACGTCGCCCACCCCCTGGCCTTGGACGATGCCGTAAAGCCGGGTGAACGGCATCGCCCAAACGGGCGACTCGCCGCCGGCCGTGGCTGGTTTAAACAGAAACCCCCGCCCGGTCCGGCGAACCGGGCCAAGCGGGGGTTGAGCCCAGAAGCTCGGCTGGTCAGACGACCTTGGCCAAGATGTCGCGGGCGGACAGGATCAAGTAGTCGACGTCGCCGAAGTTGACTTCGGTGCCGCCATATTTTGAATAGATGACCTTGTCGCCGACAGCCACGTCCAGCGGGACGCGATTGCCTTTGTCATCGATTCGGCCGGGGCCGACGGCGATGACCTCGCCCTCCTGGGGCTTCTCCTTGGCCGTATCTGGCAGATAGAGACCGGAAGCCGTCTGAGCGGCCGCCTCAATGGGCGTCACAACGACCCGGTCTTCGAGCGGTTGGATGGAGACCGACACTGCGGACCTCCCTTTCGCGATCTAGAAGGTTTCACTACGGATGGATTGCCCGTTGAGCTTCCCGGTACATGTCGTCGCGGTGCCATGAACTGGGACCCTGTGCGGGCTACCTGACCTGGTGGTCAAGCAGCAATAACTCTAGGACTCGCTTAGCACTCGGTCAAGCCGAGTGCTAAGCGTGTCCGGATCGCGGGCATGCGAACGGTGGGGCCGGACCTCAACCCTGGGGACGTTAGGCCCGGCCCCACCGTTCACTGTTGGCTCAACTAGCCATCACGCCGCAGCCGTCGCGCCCGACTTGACGTCGTCGATCGCGGTGAGGTGCGCGTAGATCGCGTCTTCGATCCAGCCGACGAAGGCCGTCAGGCATGTTGGAGGGGGCCGTGAAGGATTAGAGCCTCTGTCGCTGCGCTCCACATCAACTTGCGACGAATGATGACAGAATGTTCGTACAATCTAATGTCCCGATCTAACACCAGACAGG
>JAIRNM010000428.1 GCA_031258055.1 Bifidobacteriaceae bacterium | reverse complement strand
CCCTACGATTGGCGGTTTAGCCCAACACCTGTCCGGGCTCAGGACCACGCCGTATTATGAGCGCCTACTGGGCTGGGGCAAGCGGCAGTTGCGCTCGCATGGCGGCCGCTTCGGCCGCTTTATCTATGACGCCCTGCACGGCTTGAAGAAAGGCGTCAAAGACGTGGTCGCGCCCCAAGCCATGTTTGAGGACTTGGGCTTGAAATATATCGGCGCCGTTGATGGCCACGATGAAGCCGCGATTGAACGCGCCCTGATCCAGGCCAAGGCTTACGGCGGCCCGGTCCTTGTCCATGTCATCACCGAGAAGGGGCGCGGCTATATCCCGGCCGAAGGCCATGGCCCGGATCATTTCCACTCTGTTGGACGCATCCACCCAGAGACCGGATTGCCCTTGGAGCCTTCGCGTTTCGGCTGGTCATCAGTGTTCGCTGACGAGTTGGTGCGGATTGGCCGGTCCCGTCCGGAGGTCGTCGCCATCACCGCCGCGATGCTTGAACCAGTCGGCTTGGTGCCATTCGCGGCTGAATTCCCGGACCGGGTATTCGATGTCGGTATAGCTGAACAACACGCTGCCGCCGTGGCGGCCGGACTGGCTTTCGCTGGCGCCCATCCGGTGGTGGCGGTCTACGCTTCTTTCCTGAACCGCGCCTTCGACCAAATTCTGATGGACTGCGCCCTCCACCGAGCTGGCGTCACCTTTGTGCTGGACCGGGCGGGGATCACCGGCTCTGATGGGCCTTCCCACAACGGCCAATGGGACTTGGCCCTCTTCCGGCTGATCCCAGGCTTGCGCCTGGCCGCTCCGCGAGACGCTTCAAGTTTGCGCCGCACGCTGAGGGAAGCAGTCGCCGTCGAGGACGCGCCAACGGTTGTGCGCTATCCGAAAGGGCCGGTGCCGCCAGACCTCCCGGCCATCGGTCAAGCCGAGGGCCTAGATGTGCTGGTTCGGACCGGCGCCAATCCGGTAGTGCTGATTGTCGCCATCGGCTCGGAGGCGAGAACCGCTTTAGGCGCGGCCTCGTTGCTGCGCGAGCGCGGCGTGGCCGCAACGGTGGTTGATCCCGGCTGGGTTTATCCGGTGCCAGTTGGCTTACCGCGTCTAGCCGCCGCCCATGAACTGGTCGTGACGATTGAGGATGGCATGGTTTTGGGCGGTGCTGGTGAGGGGATTGCTCGCTCAATCGCTGACGAGGGCCTGACGCTGCCCGTCATAACCGCCGGCCTTCCGAAAGAGTTCTTCCCGCACGGCTCGCGCGACCTGATCGCTGAACGTCACGGTCTGACGCCCGAAGCGCTCGCCGCCAAGGCTCTCGCCGCCCTTCCCGCCGTCCTTTGACCGGCCCAGCGGTGTCCAGAAACGGCATCGACGGCCAAAATCCGCTCGTGAAAGCCATTTCCGGACAAGCGTCCGCTTAGCTGGTTTCGGCCGCAGCGCGCTGACCAGGGACGATGCCGTGGGCCGAGGTGACGGCATCGGCCAACCGCGTCTGGAAACGGCATCGACGCCAAAATCTGCGCCTGAAAGCCATTTCCGGACAACGCTCTTTGGAGGCGTAGCGCGTCTGGCGCGGGGGTCCACCACCGCCGTCCAATGGTTGAGGCGTGACCGGCTCCGACCGGCGCGGGTGCAAGTGGCCTGTTAGCGTAGCTGCCAATCGAGATCGTGAGGGGAGCCTAATAGTGAGACGAAACGATGGCGTTTGGACGGACCTGCCGGTGTGGGCGGACGGCGTATACCGAGTAGAGATCAGCGACGGCGAGGGAGCCAGCCGCAAGCGGCGGGTGCCCTTGTTCGCGCAGGTGGACCCGACCACAGGCAAAGTGGCGCTGTACGTCGAGCGCGAGCACCTGAAGCGGCTGACCGAGAACAGCTAGGTCAACCACGACACGGGATCCGAGGCGGCCTCGCGTTGTTGACGGGTCAGTGTCAGAAAGGGCTGAGATCCATGAAACCGCCCTCTTCGTCTACGGACAAGGCGATGTTGGCCTCCTCCGGGTCGAAGTCGTCAGGGTCGAAGTCCTCAAGGCCGAACCACTCGACCCACTCGGACGTGTCCTCGTCGACATCCTCGTCCCGACCGGCCGAATCGTTGAAGGCGGCCAGCCGCGCCAAGAGCGCCTCGTAGCCCCAGATCCCGCCGCAGTCTTCGGGCGGGCAGGCCCTGCGCCCAGTCAGGCACTGGGCGGGAGGATCGCCCTCGGTCCAGGCCTCGACCTTCTCAAGCTTGAGCCGATGCCGCCAGTTATCGCCGAAATCATAGACGTACCCCAGCCAGTCCTTCGGCGTGCGCAGGACTTGGCTCAGTTCGACGTCCCACTCGTTCTTGGTGCCATGTTCCTCTCCGTTCTCGACTTCCCAGCGCGTGTTGAGGTGCAGTCGCTTGGTCTCATCTGAGCCCACCGGGCGCCAGTCGTCGAAGGAATGGAGATGCGCCGATTTCCAACCCATGCTTTCTTGCACTATCACATGGACCTGCTCCAGGTCGAGGTCGCTCGCCAGCTTCAACCGGCGCCAGATGGGCGGCCTAGCGGCAAGCAAATCCAGGCGCACGGTCAGTGCGCGCCGTTCCGGCCATGCGCGGGGGAGGTCCCCGGTCGCGTCACCCCAGCGGCCCATGTCGGCCGTGGTCTGGGCAAGAGCGAATAGCGCCTTGGTCAAGTCGTCTGTCACTGGTCCTCCTTGAATTGTCGCCGAGTCGCGCGTTGTGGGTTGTCGTGCGGTGCGGATAGGATTATTGACCGACGGCTAAAGCTGCCTTTGCCACCATTCGCTCCACTTGGTTGCAAGGATGCCCCACCAATGAAAAGAACGGCCCTAGCAATTGCGGCTTGCGTCGG
>JAIRNM010000039.1 GCA_031258055.1 Bifidobacteriaceae bacterium | reverse complement strand
CCTGTTCGCCGCGTTGAAGCTGGCTTGGCTAGGTAGACGCAGGCCAAGATCAATGATCCCGCTAGGGCCAAGCCGCCGCCGATGGACAGAATCAGGGTCGGAGAACCTGAGCGGGCCGGGGCGGCGCTGATCGCCGGACGGTCGGGTTTGGTTGCCTCCTTGTTGGGGGTGGTCTTGTCGTTTGCGGTGGCAGGGTCTGCCGGGGTTTCGGCGCGCCGGAGAGCGGCGGCCTGGGGCGCTGATTTGAGAACTTGCTCGACGGCATCGGCCGCTATGACGGCGCTGGCCGCGCCGCAACCGGCCTCTTCGCTGGCGGCCGAAAGCGGGTCCACGTTGCCAACGGCTATGGTCAGCGTCTCCGTGTCGGTGGACCGGGCGCCGCTGGCCAGCGTCACCCGCTGGGTCATGGTCAGCCGGTAGATGCCTTCGGCGCTGAAAGCCCAGTTGGCGTGGGCGTGGACGCCCAGCGCGATGTCATAGGCGGAGCCCGGGAAAACGACCTGCTGAACGCCGCCGAACACCCCAGACAAGTAGACGCTGACCCGGCCCGGGCCGTCCACCTTGTCTAAAGTCCAGCTAACGGACCCGCGCGCGTTGGCGGAGTTCAGACCCTCGGTGGACCAACCGAGCCAGACCAGGTCTGCGTTCTGGGTCTGGGGCACCAACCAAACGGGCGTGCCCGCGCTCCCGACCTGCTCCAAACCGCTCGGCAGGGTTAGGCGCGCCGAGGGTTTGAGCCACAAGATTACCCCGGCGGGCTGGCGGTAGACCTTAGCGCCGGAAGTGTCATCGCCAACCAGCGACTCTAACTTCCCGTCCACGATCCGCGAGGCGTAGTCGATGTGGCCCGCCGACAGCACGGTCGCGGTCTTCTTGCACTTGGCCGCAGCGGTTGTGGCGGCTGGTGCTCCTGCGTAGGTAGCTGAGCCTGAGCTGGCGGAGGGATCGGTCGAGTTGGGCGCGGGCGGCTGGGCGGTCCCGCCTAGTTCGTTTCTCGCCGCCGCGTCGCAGGGGCCGGGGTCCAAGTTCATGACGTCGGTCTGGCCCACGGCGACGGTTAGCCCAAAGGCGTGGCGGGCAGTCGCGCCCGAATCCAACAGCGTCACCCGTTCCATGCTCAGGCAATAGGCCCCCGCTGCGTTGAAGGCCCAACTACCGTGGGCGTGGGTGAGCTTGGGGATGGTGAAGGAATCAGCCGCCGAGATGCCGTCGCCGGTGGAGAACAACACGCTTGGCTGGCCGAAGGTGCCGGTTTGGTAGAGGGCGAATTCGCCCGGTCCGCTCGCCCCGACCAGGGCCCAACTCACGCCGGTCTTTAGCGCCGCCGCTGGGATCTCCTCGGTTGACCAGCCGGGCCAGAGCAGGTTCGGTTGCTGCGTTTGGGCGACCTGGTAGAAGGCCGAACCCTCCGGCCCCAAGAACGACCATTGCGAGCCGGGGGGCACCCGTTCCTCGGCGCCAGGTAGCAGTTGGAGCACCGTCGAACCCGGCTCGCGCCAGACGGTCTGCCCGGCCACCGTGGTGTCTTTGACCTTAGTCGCCAGCGCGCCGCTGACCAGGGTCGACGCGATGTCGACGTGCCCGTTGTTGAGCACCGTGGCGCCCGCCCGGTTGACCGTGCCGTTGGCGACGTTCCAAGCTTGGTCGCCGTTCTGGTCTGGATTGTCGTTGTGGTCTGGATTATCGTTCTGGTCTGGGTCGTCAGGGCCGGGTTGGCTGCCGGGGTCGCCCGGTGGATCGTCCGGCTGGACGGGTTCATTGGGGTCCTCCCCGGGTTGGTCGCTGCCGGGGTCGTTGGGATTGTCATCCGGATTGTCTGTACCGGGGTCAGCGCCGGGATCCTCGTCACTTGGGTCCTGGCTGCCGGGGTCATCTGCCCCAGGACCGTTGGCGGGATCGCGGTAAACGGCCGGGTTGCCCGCTGTGGAGTCCTTGATCTTGGTTACGAGTTGGCCGCCTTCGATCAATGAGGCCACATCAATGTGGCCTGAGTTGAGGATAACCGCGCCCGAGGTCGTAGTCGAGCCGTTCGGCACCTGCCATCCGAGACCGGCCGCCTGTGCCCCCGAAGCGGTCCAGGGCCCAAGGATTCCAACCGTCGCTACCGCCGCCGCCCAGGTCAAGCAAGGCTTTGACCAGCGCCGATGCCGCCCACCCCGAGTGGTCCCGGTGGCGCGCGCAGGCGACGGGGAGGGCAGCCGCGAGACAGTTTTGCGAATGATTGTCATTATCATCTCATGGTGCAGGTTCCTGCCCCGGCTGTCAAGCCGCCCGACCAGCTAGCCGACTTTCGTAATGGCCCGTAGGCTGCTTGGCGAGTATCTGGCCCGCTGCTGTTTGGGGGATTCCATGTCCGTCCATGAGAGTTCTGTTGTTGAACACGGGTTGCTTCGTTTCCGGGTGCAGTGCTCACTGACCGAACGAGATAGATTCTGATGACTTTTCATAAGAGGGAGTTCACGCCTGAGGAGCGCGCCTATTTCGACTCCTTCGGGCTCAAGAAGCCTTGGGGTCCAGGTGACGTGAGCCCTGGAAATCCATGCGTGGATGATGAGACTGGGGCCATGTTGGTCGGTATCGGAGGTGGCGCACTTGAGATACCCCAATTCTGGGTCTTCCTGCTGGGGTCGCACTGTATTTGGCTCAGCGGCAACGAGACCAGCAGCGGAAACCGCTTGGTGGGTCGTCATCTGGCCGCGCGTATAGATGCTGTAGGGGCTGACGATTCGCCCTTATGGAAGATGCCGGGAATCTACAGGCTCATCCGGGATGGCTTGATCTGTAGCTTAGCGAACGTGTTTCATGAATCTGTTCTTTCTGCCCGGTTCTATGGCGATTTCGGATCGATCCTGGAGGAGAAGGGCAAATGACACCCCCAACGGGCGGCGCCCGGCGCTCAACTGAGGGATATTCGATTGGCGTCGCTGGTGGACTTGGTCGTGTCAGACCGTTGGCCGGGTCACCGGTCCCGTACTGACCATGGGTGTTGTAACCCCAAACCGTCACCCCGCCGGTCGGGGTGACCGCTACTCGATGATTGTTACCGCCCGCTAGCAGTCCCATCGACAAACCTTCATAAACCAGATCTGAGCCCATCAGGTCATCATCCCATCGGGTTAGTTCGGGTGGGTTTTCATGTAGTCGATGAAGTCGAAGGCGGGCCAGGTCCATGGTGGTGGTTTCAGGTGACCTGCTTTGTCGCCAGCTTCGGGACATGATTCGCGGTAGTTCCCGTCGGC
>JAIRNM010000353.1 GCA_031258055.1 Bifidobacteriaceae bacterium | reverse complement strand
TTCAGCCGCCGCTTCGCCTGGGTCTATGATCACGCACTCGGTCGAATCTTCACCGCCCACGACATACCAGTTGGCCCGCAATGATCCCGACTCGCCCTGAGCAATGCGCATAGCAGGAGCTTACCCGCAGCCCAGACGGGTGGGCGATGCCGCCTGCCCAGGCTCCCAGCGCCGTCCAAGGGCCGCCGGTTGGAGTCGGCCGTATCCTGAGCGCCGATCTGCGCAGCCACCATCCAGTCGACGGCTGGGCACTCAGGCCGTCGCTCCGGAACTCAAGAACTCAAGAACTCAAACGCTCCAGGATTAGTTCGCGGACGCGGGCCGCGTCGGCCTGGCCCCGGGTGGCTTTCATGACAGCGCCGACAATCGCGCCGATGGCCTGGACCTTACCGCCCCGAATTTTGGCGGCGATGTCTGGCTGAGCGGCCAGGGCCGCGTCGATGGCCGAAAGCAGGGCGGCGTGATCGGACACTATTTCCAAACCGCGAGCCGACACAACCGCCGCCGGAGAGCCCTCACCAGCTAAAACACCTTCTAAGACCTGACGCGCAAGCTTGTCGGTAAGACGTCCGGAACTGATCATAGACTCCACTGCGGCGACATCCTCAGCGGACACCGGCAAAGCAGCCAAGTCAACGCCGCGCTCATTGGCGGTGCGCGCTAACTCCCCTAGCCACCATTTGCGGGCGCCCGCGGGCGAGGTACCGGCCGCCACCGTGGCCGCGATCAGATCGACGGCGCCAGCGTTGACGGCATCGCCCATCTCCAACTCGGTAAAACCCCACTCGGACCGCAGACGGGCACGGCGGACAGCGGGCGGCTCCGGCAAGGTCCGCCGCAGCGACTCAACCCAAGCCCGCGACGGCTCAATCGGCAGCAGATCCGGCTCCGGGAAGTACCGGTAGTCGTCAGCTTCTTCCTTCGAGCGGCCGGGGCTAGTTGACTCGCTGTCCTCATGCCAATGCCGGGTTTCTTGGACAACCAACTCACCGGTGGCTAAGAGCCCGGCTTGGCGGCTGATCTCATAACGGATGGTCTTCTCAATGGAACGCAGCGAGTTGACGTTCTTGGTCTCTGAACGCTTCCCAAACGGTACCGCTGCCTGTTCGGCCGCGGTAGCGGCCCGCGGGCGCAACGACAAGTTGACGTCAGCGCGGATTGAGCCCTGTTCCATGCGGGCGTCAGAGATTCCCAGCGCGATGACCAGTTCCCGCAACGCCGCTACATAGGCGCGAGCCAGTTCAGGCGCCTTCGAACCAGCCCCTTCGATTGGTTTAGTGACTATTTCGACCAGCGGCGTGCCACCCCGGTTGTAGTCCACCAGCGTGTAGTCAGCCCCTTGGATTCGGCCGGTCGCTCCGCCAATGTGGGTGTTCTTGGCGGCGTCCTCCTCCATGTGGGCGCGCTCAATTCCGACTCGCCAGACGGTTCCGTCCGCTAACTCCACATCAAGATAACCGTCAAAGTCGATCGGGTCCTCGTACTGGGAGATCTGATAGTCCTTAGACAGATCCGGGTAGAAGTAGTTCTTGCGAGCGAAGGTGGAGTGCTCAGCGACCGCGCAATTGAGCGCTAAGCCCAATCGGATGGCGGATTCAACCGCCTTATGGTTGACCGCTGGCATAGCGCCCGGCAGTCCTAGGCAAACGGGGCAGACTTGGCTGTTGGCAGGCGCCCCGAAGCGGTTCGCGCAGGAGCAGAACATTTTCGTCTTCGTGTTCAGCTCCACATGGACTTCAATGCCCATAACCGGGTCGAAGCGTTCAATCGCCTCATCAAAGCTAAGCGGTTCGCTCATTGGTCCGCTCCTTCCGTCGCCACTGGCAGGGCGGGCGCTCGGTCCAGCAGCGGACCGCCCCATTGGTCCTCCAGGACTGCCTCAAGCGCGCCGCCAACCCGATACAAGAAGGCGTCCGCCCTGGCCGGAGCCAGAATCTGGAAGCCGACCGGCAGTCCGTCCGGAGCCAATCCACAGGGCACCGACAGGCCGGGGATGCCCGCCAAGTTGGATGGGATTGTCGCCACGTCCGCCAGATACATCGCCAAGGGATCGTCCAGCTTTTCGCCCAACTTGAAGGCTGTAGTCGGCGAGGTCGGACTGACCAACACGTCAACATCTTCCCAGGCGTTCTCGAAATCCCGCTGAATCAGGGTCCGCACCTTTAGGGCGTTGCCGTAATAGGCGTCGTAGTATCCAGCCGACAGGGCGTAGGTGCCCAAGATGACACGCCGCTTGACTTCCGGGCCGAAGCCCGCTTCCCGCGTCGCCCCCATCACCGATTCGACCGTCACCGGGCCGGCGTCAGGCTCCACCCGGATGCCGTAACGCATGGCGTCGAAACGAGCCAGGTTAGATGACGCCTCCGAGGGCATGATCAGGTAATAGGCGGGCAGCGCGAACCGGAAGGAGGGACACGACACGGTTTCGATCTCCGCCCCCAGGTGGCGCAGCACTTCCAGGGCCTCGTGAAAGCGGTCTTCCACACCCGGCTGGTAACCGCGGCCACCCAACTCTTGGACGATGCCGACCCGCATACCTTTGACGTCACCGGCCAGGCCTTGCCGGGCCGCGTCCGCAACCGGTGGAACCGGTTCATTCAAGGAAGTCATGTCTTTCGGATCATGCCCGCCGATCAAAGCGTGGAGCAGGGCGGTGTCAAGCACATTCCGCGCCACCGGACCGACCTGGTCCAAGGACGAGGCCATCGCCACCAGCCCATAGCGGCTCACCTGGCCGTAAGTGGGCTTGGCTCCGACTGTGCCAGTCACAGCCGCTGGTTGGCGGATCGACCCTCCTGTGTCTGAGCCGAGCGCCAAAGGCGCCTCAAAGGCGGCCACAGCAGCAGCTGACCCGCCGCCGGAACCGCCCGGAATCCGTTCCAGATCCCAGGGGTTGTGGGTTGGCCCATAAGCCGAGTGCTCGGTGGAAGAACCCATCGCGAATTCATCCATGTTGGTTTTCCCTAGTACCGGGAGGCGGGCTTCACGGAGTTTACGGACCACCGTCGCGTCATAGGCCGGAATCCAGTTCGCCAAAATCTTCGAGCCGCAGGTGGTTTTCAGCCCCTTTGTCGCCAGCACGTCTTTGACCGCTATCGGCACCCCCGCCAACTCAGGAAGATCCTCTCCGGCCGCGCGGGCGGCATCGGCCGCTTTAGCTTCCGCCAGGGCGACTTTAGGGAGGGTCTGGAGGAAGGCATGGACGGCGCCGTCAACAGCCTCAATCCGGTTCAAATGAGCCTGGGTCAACTCGACTGAGCTGACTTCGCCGTCTCTTAGCAAGGTGGCCATCTCAGCGGCTGATAGCCGCGTCAACCCGGTCACGGTTCCTCCCCCAAGATTCGCGGGACCTTGAACTGGTCATCTTCGCTGGCTGGGGCCGATTGAAGGGCTTCTTCAACCGTTAGGGAAGGATGAACCACATCCGGACGGAAAACGTTGACCAACGGGATCGGGTGGGAGGTGGCGGGTACATCGCCGCCAGCAGCTTCACTGACGATCCGAACCGCTTCCACGATCGTGTCCAGTTGACTGGCCAGATGATCAAGTTCGGCTTCAGCCAGCGAGATGCGGGCGAGCGCGGCCACGCGCGCCACCTCCTCGCGTGAGATTGCAGGCATGCAGGCAAGTTTAAGGCCTCCACCAGCCCAACCGAACCGACCGCCACTCAGTCCGAAGGACGGGACTCCGCTAGTTCGGAGCGCAGGCGGTCGGCTTTGGCTTTGACTTCTGTCGCTTGGGCGGACTGGAATCCTTTGAGGGCAGCGCGGACAGCGCTGGCTTCCGGTCCATCGCCAGCGGCAATGATCCGGGCCGCCAGCAGACCCGCGTTCTTGGCCCCGCCAATCGCAACAGCGGCCACCGGCACTCCGGCCGGCATCTGCGCAATCGATAACAGTGAGTCCAATCCGTCGAGCACTTTCAAAGCCACCGGCACACCGATCACCGGCAGCTCAGTGACAGCCGCGAACATGCCTGGCAGTGCGGCCGCACCACCCGCCCCAGCGATGATGACCTTCAAGCCGCGCCCGGCGGCACGCCGTCCATACTCAATGGTCTGGTCGGGCAAACGATGGGCGGAGATGACATTGACTTCGTAACCAATGCCTAGGCCCTCCAAGACTAAAGCAGCGGCCCGCATGACCGGCCAATCAGAATCAGAGCCCATCACAATACCGACACGAATAGGGTTGCTCACGCCAACAAAGCATAAAGGTCAAGGCCGCCCG
>JAIRNM010000246.1 GCA_031258055.1 Bifidobacteriaceae bacterium | reverse complement strand
GTCACCTACTTCGGGTTCGAAGGCGTCTATCCGGTGACCGCTAGCGTGAATGGTGAGCCGGTGACGCGCGCTGACGGGGTGGAGTGGACGGATGGTCGTCCAGCCGAGGCGCATATCTGGTTCTTGGATGCTGTTTCACCTAATCCGCCGGTGGTGAACCCGTCGGATGGTGGTCATGTGGACGGTCAGGTCGCTGAAGAAGACCTTGATGATGCGGCGGCTGGTGATTTGACGGTTGTTATCCGTGATGAGGACGGGAATGTTATTAACACTTGTCCGGTGAATGCGGATGGGTCGTTTGATTGTCCGATCAGTCCGAAATTGCCGGATGGTCAAGAAGTGACGGTTGAGATCGTTGATAAGGCTGGGAACGCGAATGATTCGACGCTTGTGGTTGACGGGGTCGCACCTGGCCCACCGGTGTTGGATCCCTCCCGGGGTGATCAGGTGAGTGGCCTGGTTCCAGCTGATGACTTGGAGGATGCCGCTAACGGCTATTTGACGGTTGTGGTGAGGGACCCGGCCACGGGCGTGGAGTGGTGTCGCACTCAGGTGGCCCCGGATGGGACTTGGGTGTGCGTGTTTGACCCGGCGTTACCGGATGGGACGGTTGTGGAAGTCACATTAGTTGATAAGGCGAGCAACATCTCGGAGAAGATCAGTGTGCAGGTGGACGCGGTGCCGCCGGTGTTACCGGTTCCTGATCCGAGTGATGGCGGGACGTTGACTGGTATCGGTGAGGAGCAGGGTAACACGATCACTGTCACTGATCCGGCTGGGAACGTGTTATGCACTACCACCGTGGGAGCGGACAGGACTTGGTCCTGTGTGTTAGAGCCAGCGGCTGGTGTGGGCGACATGTTGGCGGTTGAGGAAACTGACCTGTCCCAGAACGTTGTGTCTAGGCCGTGGCGGGTTGGTGTCCCTGAGATCGCGGTCGCTAAACCAACACTCTGTATCGGTGATAAGCAGGCTGCTACTGGTTTGAATTTCCAGCCTGGTGAGACCGTCACAGCCGTGACGTCTGGCGAGGCGCCGGTCGGGTCAATAAGGGCTAACGCTGATGGGATGGTTGTGTTCCAGTGGGTGATCGCTGAGGGGACGGCTCGTAATACTCACACGTTGACGTTACGTGGACCGTTGTCTGGTGCGCACACAGCCGATTTCACGGTTGCTTGTGGCGGGCCACCGGCTGACATGCAGCCAGCACCAGTCAAACCGAAACAGTTGCCGTTCACCGGCGCGGACGGGATTATTGGGACCACTGGCGCCGCCCTCGGGCTGCTGTTAGCGGGTTACCTGCTGATACTGGCATCTAAACGCCGCCGCCGCCAAGAACCAACCGGGGCCTGACCCCAAACCGAACGGGTCCGTTCGTTACGCCATGGGCCACGGGGACGTACTTGGTGGCCCACGAAGTGAGCCACCAAGTACGTCCCCGTGGCCCACCCCGGCGCGCCGCCAAGAACCAACCGGGAACTGCCCCCCGTCGTCCCTACGCGTCATCCCTACGCGGCGTCCGGACCGTGGTGACGAGAACAGGCGACTGAGATAGCGCGTAGGCGCTCGATTAGCGGGGGCAGGAGACAATTGTTAGCAATAACGCAATTTGAGATTATTGGAAATACTGGCGTTGGTTTATTGCAGTGGATTTAGGTAAGGCAAAGCTCCGAGCGCCAATTTGGTAATTCCCGTGTCTCGGGTTGCGATCGTGATAATAGTCGTGTATTACTCTGTTAAGCCTGATCGGACAACGCGATCATATGGAATAGGGGAGAATCTTATGACTGAACTAACCAAGATGTCGAAAGTGGCCGAATGCTCGGTCGCCGACTGCGCTTACAACGAATCCGACGCCTGTCACGCTGGCGCGGTGACAATCGCTGGGCCATCTGGCCAGGCCGACTGTGTCACCTTCATCCCGCTCAGCGTCAAAGGTGGATTTGGCCAGCTGACCGCCGCTGTCGGCGCCTGCCAGCAACTCGAATGCACCTACAACGCCGATCTGGAATGCGGCGCACCAGCCATCCAGGTGGGCGTCCGTGGATCAACTAAGGCCGACTGCCTGACCTTCGCTGAAGCCTGAAAGCAGGCCCGGTACTCAGCCGCCTCTGCGGGTGCCGTTTGGAACGGAGGAAGTGGGCAGGGTCGCTTGGAGGCCGCAACTATGACAAATGCGCCGAGTTTTGGCTTCTCGAGTTGTGCTGAGGAGGGTTAGAGGCGCACTGAGACCAGCGGCGAGGTGGCAGACGCGTGCCGCCGAAAGACCTAGGCCATCATTCGACGGGCGTGGCGTCCGGGCCGCTTTGAGCCGGGGCTTTGAGTTGGAGTGCGCATTTCTGGCACAATAGCTGTTCGTAAGAGGCCGCACTGGACAGACCCTCTCAAACTGTCTGGCGCGCTACCAGCTTGCCGTCCGGTCAGCCCACCCCACGGGCCGCCGCGCGGCGGACACCGACCAATCAAAGCAAAGGAAGTAACCGCCGCCGTGGCTGTAAAAATTCGGCTCAAACGCCTGGGCAAGATCCGGGCTCCCTACTACCGCATTGTTGTTGTCGACGCGCGCGCGAAACGCGATGGGCGCGTCATCGAAGAAATCGGCAAATACCACCCGACCGAGGACCCCTCCTACATTGAGGTCAAGTCGGACCGCGTTCAGTATTGGTTGTCAGTCGGCGCGCAACCGACCAAGCCGGTCCTGGCTCAACTCAAGTTGACGGGCGACTGGCAGAAATTCAAGGGGCTGCCCTACGAGGAGGGCGCACTGAAGATTCCGGCGCGCCATGCCGCTGCCCAGGCGGCCGCGGCCGCGTTAGAGGCGGCGGAAGCGGAAGCTCTCAAGAATGTCTCCGCCCAGTCCGCTGCCAAGGCGGAAGCGGAGCGGGCCGCGAGGGAAAAGGCCCAGGCCGCCGAGCCGACGCCCCAGGAGCCGAGCGCGGATGGTCCGGGCGCTGACACCGATAGCGCCGAATCCGCCGATGCCGTCGATACGGCTGACGGCGCGAACCCCGCCGCAGCGAGTCGGGCCGAATCTGCCGGGGACCCGAGCCCCGCTGCCGAGGCCGCGGACTCCGCTGACGTCGAAGGCTCCGCTGACCCCGCTACCTCCGCCGACACGGCTGACGCGAAGCAGTCGGCTGAGCCGGCTGATGCCGACAAAGCAGCCGATACGGCTGCGGTGGACAAACCGGTCGACACTTCTGAGTCGCCTGCCGCTGGCACTAAGTCGCCGGAGGCCTGATGTTGGCCCGGGCGTTGGAGCATTTGGTGCGGGGGATAGTCGACGATCCAGAAGGCGTTCAAGTGCGCTCCAGGACTAACCGGCGTGGAGAGACCCTTGAAGTCAGGGTCGCTCCGCCTGATCTGGGGCGTGTGATTGGACGCGGCGGCCGGACTGCCAGGGCGTTGCGGACGGTCATGAACGCGCTGTCGCCAAGCGGCGATGTGCGTGTTGATGTGGTCGAAACAGATCGCCGCTGACCGGTCCGGGCGGTGGCCAAGCGAACGGCTGAACCGATGCGAGTAGTCCTAGCGGTGATTGGCCGCGCTCATGGGATCAGCGGCGACGTGGTCTTGGATTTGCGCACAGACCGCCCGGAAGAGCGATTTCAGCTTGGCTCCAGCTATGAGGTCGAACTGCCAGGGGTGGACAGGCCGCCCGTCCAGCGTCTAACGCTGCGCCGGTATCAGGCTGGACCGAAGCGGGCCGTCGCGGGCTTCGAAGGAATCGGCGATCGCACCGCCGCTGAATCTTTACGCGGCATCCGACTGCTGGGAGAGGTGGACCCGTTCGAGGAGCCAGACGCCTGGTACCCGGCCCAGTTGCGAGGCGTCCGAGTGGTTCTGCCGGACGGCAGCGCGGTCGGCACTGTGACAGGAGTGTCTTCGCTGCCCGGACAGGACCTTCTGAAAATCCTCCAACCGGACGGGAGCACGGCACTGGTGCCGCTGGTGAAAGCCTTGGTGCCAGAGGTTGACTTGGAGCGGGGACAGATCGTGATCGATCCGCCAGCGGGTCTGGTAGCGGCCCGGCCGGAAAAGCCAGCGAAGTGAAGCGATGTGAGGGAATGGAAATAGACGTCATCACGATTTTTCCGGAATACCTCGCCCCCGCCCGGCTATCTCTGCTCGGCAAAGCGACGGAGTCCGGGATAGTTCACTTGCGTGTCCATGACCTGCGCCAATGGACCACGGACCGGCACCGGACGGTGGACGACACGCCCTATGGCGGCGGTGTCGGGATGGTCATGAAGCCGGAGCCGTGGGGTCGCGCCATCGACGCTCTGCTTGACACAAGGGCGGCCGGTCCGCCGACGGGCGCGGTTGGCGTTCCCCCCGATCACGCGATGTCCGATGCCGCCAGCCCAAGCATCGCGACCAGGGCCAGGGGAGTATCGAAGGATAGTCTGCCAGGCGCGCCCGCGGTGCCTTCTTGCCGCGTTCGGGCCGGTGGGAGCGAAGCTGCCGCCGCCCAGGCACAGCCGGAGCCGGTCGTTCAACCGGTTCCCAGTGAGGCTTCGTCGGCGGTGCGGCTGGTGATACCGACGGCATCGGGCAATATCTTTGACCAGACCGCGGCGGCGCGCTTAGCCCAGGCGCACCGGCTGATATTCGCCTGTGGGCGCTATGAGGGGATCGACGCCCGGGTAGCTCTTCACTACCATGAACGGCCCGAGGTCCAGGTCGAGGAACTGTCGATCGGCGACTACGTGCTGGCCGGCGGGGAGGTCGCCGCACTGGTGATGATTGAAGCGATCACGCGCTTGATTCCCGGCGTGCTTGGCAACGCCGAGTCGCTAGTGGAAGAATCGCACGCCGACCCGGGGCTGCTCGAATACCCGGTCTACACTAAACCGCCGACTTGGCGCGGGCTGGACGTTCCAGCGGTGGCCCTGTCCGGCCACCATGGCAAGATCGCCGCGTGGCGGCGTGAACAAGCGATGCGTCGAACCCGTCAGATGAGGCCCGACCTATTTGCCAAATTGGACGACTAACTGAGGGGACAATCTTGACTATGGCGACCACCGCGGTGCGGCCCGACCTACGCAATGTGGCGATTGTGGCACATGTGGACCACGGGAAAACGACCCTGGTAGACGCCATGCTCTGGCAGACCGGCGCCTTCGGATCGCACGAACATGTGGCGGAAAGAGCCCTCGACTCGGGCGACTTGGAACGGGAAAAGGGCATCACGATCCTAGCCAAGAACACGTCCGTGCATTATCGGGGCACTGGCACCGGTTTAGACGCCGTCAACAACCAGGCGGCTGAGCTAGCAGCCGGGGCCGGGGCCGGGACAAGCCCGGGGAGTGGCGCTGAAGCTGGGACGACCGCACGGGCCACTGGCGCCATAACGATCAACGTAGTTGACACGCCCGGGCACGCTGACTTCGGCGGCGAGGTAGAGCGAGGCCTGTCGATGGTAGACGGCGTGGTGCTGCTGGTCGACGCGTCGGAAGGGCCGCTCCCGCAGACCCGCTTCGTTCTGCGCAAAGCCCTCGCTGCTGAGCTGCCTGTCATCCTGGTGGTAAACAAAGTGGATCGGCCCGACGCCCGCATCCAAGCGGTCGTGGCAGAGACCACCGACCTGCTGCTGTCGCTGGCGGGTGACCTGACGGAGGATGATCCATCGCTCGACTTGGACCATGTGCTGGACTTCCCCGTGATCTACGCCGCGGCCAAAGTCGGCCGAGCCTCGCTGACGCCACCCGAGGATGGCCAAATGCCGGACGGCCAAGACCTAGAACCGCTCTTCAAGGCCATCGTTGAAACTATTCCAGCGCCGAAATATGATCCCGAAGCCCCGCTCCAAGCTCACGTCACCAACTTAGACGCCTCGCCTTTCCTAGGGCGCTTGGCCTTGCTCCGCCTCTACAACGGCGATCTGCGCAAAGGCCAAGACGTGGCCTGGGTGCGCCAAGACGGTTCGATCAAGAACGTCAAGATCACCGAACTGCTGGCGACTGAGGCGCTGGATCGGGTGCCGACGGACAGCGCCAAGGCGGGTGACATCGTGGCGGTGGCGGGGATCGCCGAAATCATGATCGGTGACACGCTGACCGACCCGAACGACCCCCGGCCGCTGCCAACGATCAAAGTGGACGAGCCAGCCATTTCCATGACGATCGGCATCAACACCTCGCCGCTGGCGGGCAAGGTCAAGGGACACAAACTGACGGCCCGGCAGGTCAAAGACCGGTTGGACCGCGAACTGGTCGGCAACGTCTCGCTCAGGGTCTTGCCGACTGACCGGCCTGACGTCTGGGAGGTCCAAGGGCGCGGTGAACTGGCGCTCGCAGTGCTGGTTGAACAGATGCGGCGTGAGGGATTCGAACTGACCGTCGGCAAACCGCAGGTGGTCACTCGGACCGTTGACGGCAAGTTGGCTGAACCGATGGAGCGGTTAACGATCGACGCGCCGGAGGAGTATCTGGGCGCGATAACTCAAATCATGGCCGCGCGCAAGGGCCGGATGACCACCATGGCGAACCACGGTTCTGGCTGGGTGCGAATGGAGTTCGTGGTTCCGGCCCGCGGCTTGATCTCGTTCCGGACGCGCTTTTTGACCGAGACTCGTGGCACTGGGATAGCTTCTTCCATTGCCGAGGGTTACGAGCCCTGGGCGGGGCCAATAGAGTCGCGCACAACCGGCTCAATGGTGGCGGATCGGCCTGGCGTTGCCACGCCCTATGCCCTCATGGCCCTCCAAGAGCGCGGTTCGTTCTTCGTCGCGCCGACCGAGGAAGTCTACGAAGGCATGGTGGTGGGCGAAAACCCGCGCGGCGAGGATATGGATGTCAATATCACGCGTGAGAAGAAGCTCACCAATATGCGCTCATCGACTGGCGATGAACTCGAACGCCTGACGCCGCCGCGCCGTCTCACCCTAGAGGAATCGCTCGAGTTCGCCGCCCAGGACGAATGTGTCGAGGTCACGCCGGAGACCACCCGGATCCGCAAAGTCGAGCTTTCAGCCGAGCGTCGCGGCAAGGCCCGCGGCCGTGTCAAGCGTGAACGCCTGGCGGGCGCACCGGCGCCGGGGACTCAGTCCGGTGGCGCCCCGTGACCGGTTCCATCCTCAAGGCGCTGGCTAGCGGCTTGGTGAGTGCTGTGCTCGCGCTGGTGGCGGGGATCTGGCACCGCACAGCCATCGAGTTGGGTCCAGTTAAGACTTTCCCCATCGGGTTGGTCTTGGCTTTGGTTGTGGTCCTGGGCTGCACGGTGGCGGCCCGCGCCTGGGCGGGCTGGCTTGGACTATTCGCCGCCGCTGTCGGCGCTTTCATTGCTTCGCAGGCCGCCGCCTTGCCGGGGCCCGGCGGTGACCTGCTCATTCAGGGTGATTGGATCGGTTTCACTTGGGCGCTTGCTGCCCCTCTAATGGCGGTGGCGGCGGCATTCTGGCCGCGCCGCTGGTTCTCTACGGTGGCGACAAGAACACCGTCGTAGAGTCACAACGGCGCGTGTCTTGCGGCTTTCCTTCATTGATCGCTTCGCGCCGTCCGGGTCCATGTGGCCGGCCTGTGGTTATTCAGCACGGCCCTGGTCAACCTAGAATTGCGGTAAGCCCAATAGACCTGGAGGTATATCGGTGGCCCAAGATGAACAAGACCGCCTCGAACGGGGATGGCCGGGTCGGCCTGCCCCGAACTTTCCCGATGCCGCCGCCCCGGCTTCGGATTTCCCGGCGCCCACTGCTCCCATGAGGAGACCGGTTTTTCACCGCGCGCCGGGTGGGGCCCCGCCGAACCACTGGCGCCAGTCCGCCGAGCCGGACACGGGCGAGTTGCCGGTGTCCTTCCCGCCAGCCGCGACCCACCATGACACCAAACCGCTGCCGTTAGGCCGGGGCGGTCGGCCGGGGAGGCCGGGGAAAACTGGCCGGAGGCGGCACTTTTGGATTTGGCCGGTGGCTATCGCCTTGGTGGTCTTGGGCGCGGGCTACGCGGGTGCCTCGTACTACTTCGCCAATCGTGTGCCGAAGGGCGCCAGCGTAGCCGACGTTGAAATTGGCGGGCTCAGCAAAGATGAGGCGATCAGGTTGCTTCGCGACGAG